>JANXWQ010000477.1 GCA_025351065.1 Chthoniobacter sp.
GCGAGGCCGAGGCGGCGGAGGAGGTTGCCGGTGCCGTCGGTGGAGTGGTCGTCGAGGACGAGCAGCTCGCAATTCGGGTAGTCCTGCGCGAGCAGTGAACTCACGCACGGGCCGATGTTTAGCGCCTCGTTGCGCGCTGGGACGAGGATGGAAACGCGGGGTGCATCCGCGGCGGCGGGCGGCGGCGCGGGGCGCAGTCCGTCGAAGGTCGCGAGGTTCGCGAGCACGCCCGCGAGCGCGAGCAGGAGCCCGGCTAAAATGGCGGCGTGGTAGAGCGTGACGGGGTCGGGCATCGGCGCGCGAAGGTGGCGGAGTCTGGCCTATTTACAAGCACCCGGACGGCTCGCATATTCCCGCGCCGCTCCCGTGCCATGCCGCTTTCCGACACCATTTTTCCGCCGCAAAAATCCGCGCTCCTGCGCCGTTTCACCGCGCTGCTGGAGCCGAAAGATGACGCGCAGATCACCGCCCTCGCGCGCGAATCCGCCGCGATCACGCGCCGCCATTTTGGCAAAACGATCCGCCTTTTCGCGCCGCTGTATTTGTCGAACGAGTGCATCAATAACTGCGCCTATTGCGGCTTCTCGCGGGACAACGCGATCCTGCGCGTCACGCTCGACATCGCCTCGGTGGTGAAAGAGGCGCGGCATCTCGCGGCGGAGGGTTTTCGCAACATCCTGCTGGTCGCGGGCGAGCATCCGTAATTCGTCTCGAACGGCTATCTCGCCGAATGCGTGCGCGTGCTCTCCGCGGAAATCCCGAGCATCGCGCTCGAGGTCGCGCCGATGGAAACGCCGGACTACGCCGCGCTCGTCGCGGCAGGTGCGGAGGGACTGGTCGTGTATCAGGAAACGTACGAACGCGAGGTCTACGCGGCGATGCACACGGCGGGGCCGAAAAAGGATTTCGACTGGCGGCTCGCGTGCCCGGAGCGCGCGTATGCCGGCGGGTTCCGGCGCATCGGCATTGGCGCGCTTTTCGGGCTCGCGGAGTGGCGTGCCGAGGCGGGTGCGCTGGCGGCGCATCTGGAGCATTTGCTGCGCGCGTGCTGGCGGGCGCAGTTCACCGTGAGCCTGCCGCGGCTGCGCCCGTGCGCGGGGGAATTTGCGCCGGTGCATCCGCTGGCGGATCGCGATTTCATCCAGCTCATCTGCGCGCTGCGGATTTGCTTTCCGCAAGTCGGCATCGTCCTCAGCACGCGCGAGCCCGCGCCTTTGCGCGATGCGCTCCTGCCGCTCGGCATCACCATGATGAGCGCCGGCAGCCACACCGAACCCGGCGGCTACACCGGCCAGGGACGTGCGGATTTGCACTACACCGTGCGGGGCAAAGCGCTCGCGCCGGCGGACAGCGACGCGGAAGCCGGCGCGACCGGGCAGTTTGAAATCGCCGACGACCGCTCACCTGCGGAGATTGCTGCGCTGCTCCACGCGCGCGGTTTCGTGGCCGTGTGGAAGGACTGGGACCGCGCCATCCTCGCCTCGTGAAAATCGTCCTCAACGGCGAGCCGCGCAGCGTCGCCGCCACGGACATCGCCGCGCTCGTCGCCGAACTCGCGCTGCCCGCGCCCGTCACCCTCGTCGAGCACAACGGCCTCGCCCTCCGCCGCGACGAATGGCCGCACCGTCCGCTCGCCGCCTGCGACCGCGTGGAAATCGTCCGCATCGTCGCCGGTGGATAGGTTTCCCAAGGCGTTTCCGCGCCGCTGACTGCGGATGCCGGTGCCGCCGGTGGCACGAACCGCACCAAGGGTTGCCGGTGAAACAATCCCTCGGAGTCCGGCCAGACATCGCTTAACACTGTGAAAACCCCCAAGGCTTCCTTGAAGTCCCCCCTCCGTTCAAAATGCGAAATTTTTCCATCTACTGCAATGCGCCGTCATGAGTGCGCTTCTGCTGGGCGCGGGCAGCCTCAGCGTCCCCGGCCACGCGACCGCCATCACCGGCAATCCGGCGGTCGATTTGTGGACCTTTGAAGGGATCTCCTCCTCCCCCAGCAACTACAACAACGGAGCGGGCAACTACAACTTCAACATTTACGCCACGGCTTTCCGCCTCGACGCGGCCTCGCCACTGCTCAGCAACGCGGGCGCATTCTCCTGGAACGTGAACGACGTGGTGGCGGGCGTGGGCGGTGTGTTCAGCGGGGTGAACGCCGACCTGACTTACGACGGCCCTGGCGGGGCGACTTCCACCCGGTTCGTGGCCAAATACGGCACCGCCGGCGCGACGTGGGTTCCAAACAGCCCGTCACCGTCCTCGCCCGGCTACGGCTCATTGGCGCATGGCGGCGTCGGCTCGGTGCTGTTGGGCACGTTCGCGTATAATTTTTCCCCGGCCAACAGTGGCACGCTGATCATGCCGAATGACAGTCCGCTGGAACAGACCGGCCCCAGCAGCACCACGGTGATCAACGGGGCGGTGGGCCGGGTCATCACCGCATGGAGCGGCGGCGCGCTTGTCGGGTTTGAATCTTTCATCAACCTGACCCTGCTCAATGCCCAGTATCCCACCAACGGCGTCGCGCTGGGGAACAAGTTTATTGTGGATCTGCAGCGGGCAAGCGGGGTCTATCAGGACTCGCAGGCAACTTTGCCGGCGGCCGCTCCCGAGCCGGGCTCGCTCATGCTCCTCCTGGCGGGAGCCGGGCTGGTGCTGCTGCCGCGCCGGCGGAGTTGAACTTTCACGGCGCGCGCCGATGACGGCAAACTGAAAAGAGCCCGGATGCGGAGGGAATTCCGGCCGGTTCCGCGCGAGTGCTTCGACCGCCGCCCGTGCAAGTTCGGCGGGAGGATCGGCCGGGGCAAGCCGGGCGGAAATCGCCGCCGCGAGGCTTGCCAGCCGCACCCGCGCGCGGCAGCGTCCCGCTCCGTGGCGATGGCTGAACCGCAATCCTGCTTCAAGGCCTTCCTCGCGCGCTGGTCCCACGCTTCGCTCCCAATTCTGCGAGCCCGCCCCCTCCGGGCATAACGGCTGCTTTACCCTGAGCAGCCCGCGCCCGCTCCTGATGTCCACCGCACCAAAACACCGCCCGCCCACGGCCCTGCCGCAGCGCCTTGCGCGCTGCTCCTAGCCCGCGCCCGCCCGATGTCACTGTGCGCCACCACCCACCGAAGGAGCCGGATATTTCTGGCCCAGCTGCTCGCGCTCGTGGCGGCGTGGACGGGGCCGTGCCGCGCCGGGCCGGAGGTCGGCTCCGAGTACCAGACGAAGGCGGCGCAGATTTACTCCTTCACCAAGTTCATCGACTGGCCGGCGAAAAAATTTCCGTCCGCGGAATCGCCGTTCATCATCGGCGTGTACGGCTCGGACGAGATCACCGATTTCCTGCGCGAGTCTTTCCAAAGCCGCCGCATCAAAGACCGCCCCGTCGAAATCCGGCACCTCACGAACAAGGCCGAACTGGTCGGCTGCCACCTCGTCTTCGTCAGC
>JANXWQ010000557.1 GCA_025351065.1 Chthoniobacter sp.
CACCTACATCGAGCGCGTCGCCCGCGAAATCGCCGGCGTGCTCAAGCCCGGCCAGTACCGTGTCATCGTGGACAAATCCACCGTGCCCGTGAAGACCGGCGAGAAAGTGGCCGACACCATCCGCCGCTACAACAAGCCCGCGGAATTCGACGTGGTGAGCAATCCCGAATTCCTCCGCGAAGGCTGCGCCGTGCCCGACCTGATGAACCCCGACCGCGTGGTCATCGGCTCCTCTTCGCAAAAGGCCACCGACCTGATGAAGCAAGTGTACGAACCCTTCAAAGCGCCCATCCTCGTCACCGACATCAACAGCGCCGAACTCATCAAGCACGCGGCCAACTCGTTTCTTTCCCTCAAGATCAGCTACATCAACGCCGTCGCCGCCATCTGCGAAGCCAGCGGCGCGGACGTGGAAATGGTCGCCGACGGCATCGGCATGGACCGCCGCATCGGGCGCAATTTCCTCAACGCCGGACTCGGCTACGGCGGCTCGTGCTTTCCGAAAGACGTGAAGGCTTTCATCGCCATCAGCAAACAGCTCGGCACCCCGTTCAAGCTCCTGGAGGAAGTCGAGCGCATCAACGACCACCAGCTTGACCGCTTCATCAAAAAGCTCACCGACGCACTCTGGGTCTTGAAGGACAAAAAGATCGCCGTCTGGGGTCTGACCTTCAAACCCGACACCGACGACGTCCGCAACTCCGTCGCCATCGAACTCGTCAACCGCCTCGCCGCCGAGGGCGCGCACGTCACCGCCTACGATCCGAAAGGCGCGGAAAAAGCCGTCGAGTGGAGGCTCATCGACCCCGCGAAAGTGAAGCTGGTGGCAACTCCGCTCGAAGCCGTGGCCGACGCCGAGGCGCTCATCCTCGCGACCGAGTGGAAGGAATTCCTCAACCAGGATTTCGCCGAGGTGAAAGCCCGCATGCACACCCCGCTCATCTTCGACGGCCGCAATCTTTTCAACCCCGAGACCATGCGCGAACACGGCTTCGACTACCGCGCCGTCGGCCGCCCGTAGTTGTTGGGAAAGTGATCAGCGCAGCCGGGTAGGGACGGCACTCCGTGCCGTCCGGGGCGAGCGCAGCGAGGTGGCGGGCGCGGATTCCAATTCGCGGACGGCACGGAGTGCCATCCCTACCGCCTTTCGCCTTTCGCCTTTCGCCTTTCGCCTTTTCCCCGCATCCTCTCCCCCATGCCCAACCCGCGCCAATCCTGCATCCGCGCGCTTCTCGAGTGGGAGAAGGGCAAGCATTTCTCCGACGAAATCCTCCACACCGCCCTCGCACGCGAGCCCCTCCGCCCACTTGACCGCGCGTTCTTCATGGAGACCTTCTTCGGCATCCTCCGCAACCTCAGCCGCCTCGACTTCCTCATCGCCCAGCTCCGCGAAGGCCGCATTGATCCCGAGACCCGCGCCATCCTTCGCCTCGGCCTTTACCAGATTTTCCACATGCGCACCGCGGACCACGCCGCGGTCAATGAGACCGTCAACCTCGCCGTCCGCGCCCGCGGCCTCGTCAACGCCATCCTCCGCCGCACCCTCCGCGAAAAGCCCGCCCTCGAAAACGCCCTCGCCCACGCCAGCCCCGCCGTCGCCACCTCGCACCCGCAGTTTCTCCTCGACCGCTGGCACACCCACTTCGGCCCCGAAGCCACCGCCCGCCTCTGCGCCTGGAACAACCTGCCCGCCGAAGTCCACGTCCGCGCCAACACCCTCCGCGTCACCCCCGGCGAACTCCTCCGCAGCGCCCCCACCGCCGAGCCTTCACCCGCGCATCCCCTCGCCATTCGCGTGAAAACGCTCCCCTTTTCCTGGATCGCCCACGGCCTCTGCTACGTCCAGGACCCCAGCACCCTCATGCCCTGCGACCTCCTCGCCCCGCAGCCCGGCGACACCGTCCTCGACGCCTGCGCCGCCCCCGGTGGCAAGACCACCTACCTCGCCGCCCTCATGCAAAACCGCGGCCGCATCATCGCCTGCGACCTCTACGAAAGCCGCGTCGCCCGCCTCCGCGAAAACCTCCAGCGCCTCGGCGTCACCTGCGCCCAAGCCCTCCAGCACGACTGCATG
>JANXWQ010000569.1 GCA_025351065.1 Chthoniobacter sp.
CTTCGGACAATCCCCAGCAACTAGACGAAACCGCCGAAGGCTCACGTCTGAAAAAATATCTTGATGAGTTTCGCCAAACGAACTCGGGGTTGAAGGTATTCAAACTCATCCGCGGTGAGACCCGCAGCGATGACGGGCCGGGGCAGGTGGGCCACGAGCACTTCGGTTTCAAAGACGGCGTCTCGCAGCCAGGTATCCTGGGTGTGACACCGCCGGATGATCCGCTGGCCAACCCGGATCAAGGCAACCCCGGCCAGGATTTGCTGAAGCCAGGGGAGTTTGTGCTGGGCTACCCACGGCAGGCGGGCCACGCGGCTGCTGTCGGGAACGGACTCAACCCGGAAGATGGACCGGATTCGGCGGAAGGCCTGCCATCATGGGTGAAAAACGGTTCCTTCCTCGTCTTTCGTCGGCTGGCGCAGGACGTGCAGGGCTTTCGCACGATGGTCGAAAAAATGGCGGCTGACCTCGGCACGAGCGCCGACCTGCTCGGGGCCAAGCTGGTGGGCCGCTACCGCAGCGGAGCCCCGCTCGAAGGGCTGAAATATAACGCGGGCATGGGCGAATACCGTCCGCCGGTCACTGATCCCGGCATCGCCAACCCTGCGCTGGCGAACAATGACGCGCTGAACAACGACTTTGAATACGATGAGGACGAGGACGGCGAGATCGTGTCCCACGCCGCGCATATCCGCAAAGCCTACCCTCGCAATCAGGTGCCCGCGCAGGAGGCGACCGCGGCCTTTGGCAAACCGGAGGCGCTGGTGGACGGTAATAACCAGCCCATTCCTCCTCACCGCGCCGAAGCCGAGGCAGAAAACCGCACCCAGACCCATCGGCTTCTGCGCCGCGGAATTCCCTTTGGCGGTTCGCTCGGGGCGGCCAAAGGCGGGGGGCCCGACGACCCGCGCGGCTTGCTCTTTTTGGCCTATCAGAGCGACATCAACCGGCAGTTTGAGTTTGTGCAAACCGCCTGGGTGAACGAGGAAAACTTTCCTGAAAACGGCGCGGGTCAGGATCCGATCATTACCCAGATGACTAACAAAGCTGCCGCGTATCAAATGCAGGCCTGCCCGTTTCATCAGAATGGAAAGACCGACAAGGATGGTGCCTGTCCGATAGATTTTAAGCACTTTGTTAGGACCCGCGGTGGCGGCTACTTCTTTTCGCCATCGATTAAGACACTGAGCGACATCCTGTAGGACATTTCCAAAGCATAAGACGGCATGTAACCCTTAGTCAGAATAACACCATCATGGCTCTCATCGACCAAGTTAAAACCATCTGCGACCGGCTGGGTCCGCTGGGTTGGCGGGCTTACTTCAGGGCTGTTACGGCCAATGCCCTGGACATTCAGAAGCCTGCGCCCGCGGCCTTGCGTGCGGAACTGACCAGGAATCTGCCTTCCATCAATCGCGGGCTGCCAGGGTTGGAGGATTTTGCCAGCGGAGGACAGAAAGCTGCGACGGCGGGGCAGCCGTCATTAAGTCTGCTCTATCATGTCCTGGCCAGTCCGCTGGTCACACGGGATCATCTGGGCAGTCCTTTCGACGGCTATGCCACGCCGGCGGAGTTGGACACGCTGGAGAATTTCATCTTCAGTCTGGCCCAAGTGACGCTGCCGAAGTTCATCACCGACAATGGCGGGGCTGGCAAAGTGGCGGTCGTCGTTTTTTCATCGGAGTACCGTTCGGCGGCGGATACGGTGGACGGGCGGCATGCGGATCTTACTTTCTCGCGCACGGGCATCGCGCGGGTCGGGACGGCGAGTCCGCGCTACCTGCCGGAGGCGCGCGGGTTCTGGCCGGAGGATGAAGACAATGCCCATAACTTCCGCGTGGTGCCGGCGAAGTTCTCCGCCTGGCTGGCGGTGAAGAAGAAAGGTTCGGCGACGCGGGTGTCGCCGATTCTGGACAATCCGCAGGCTGCGGGGGCCAGCGAGGCGGGCCGCGATTTCTGGGTGCCGGTGCATAAGCTGTTTGCCGGGCCGGAATGTGTGGCTGGGCGGACGCTCAGTGTGAGCTTTGGGACGAAGCTCTTTAACCTCAAGATCCAGCGCATCCATAAGTTTCTCGGCACCTCTCCGCTGCCGGGTGGTTTTCCCTATGTTATTCTCGATGGGGAAATTGGCGCGCTGTCGGCGGACGCGGCGCTCGGGCCGGGCTGGCTGGTGCCAAAGGTGCGGGCGAGCCTGGTGGAGGCGGCGATAGTCGGGGGCAAGCCGGTAACCTTCAAGGTCTCGAAGACGAAGATAGATGACTTTGCCGCCGTGCGGCCGCAGCGGCGCGGGAGCGGGTTTCCGGAGTACGTGCATGCGCGGACGCGGGTGAAGAACGGGGTGTTTGAGGATCTCAATGACCAGCCGGATGTGCTCGCAGCGATGAAACAGAAGAGCTATCAGGCGCTGCATTACATTGATTACACCGGCGATGGCTGGGTCACGGCCGGGGTGCCAGAGCTGGCCGCACTGGGTCTCAGTGTGGTGCCCGCCTATGCCTTGGTCAGTGCGCCGGATTTGTTTCCTTCGACCGGGCAGTTTGAGCTGTCCGAGTGGAGCCGCAGCACCCAGATACCCGCGCACTTCCGTGGCAAGCTCTGGAACATCGATCCTACGCCGCTCAGTGAGACGCGGCTGCCGGCAAATCTGCAGCTCCTAGGCACTCCTTTCAAAGCCGATGACACGACCGTCACTGCGATGGTCGGCATGGGTGCGCCGACGGGCATGCCAGCGGTCTGGCCGGTGCAGCCCGATGCGCGGCGCTCTTCCATGCTGCCCGACGATGCCGCAGGGGTGTTTGCGCCCGGCTGGGATGTGGCGCAGGACAAGCAGCCGGGGGCCGGCGGGGCGGATCATCTGGCGGCCTATGGCTTGGGCAGTCCTTTCCCGGAAGATGCCAAGCTCTGCGCGGCGCTGAGCACTTTCTGGCCGGCGGTGGCGCCGGATGTATTCCGCACCTTTGTCAATGTGATCGGTAATTCCAATGGCACCATTGCGCCGCTGACGGATGAGGAAATAGGTCAGTCGGGCACGCTGCCGTGGGATGGCATCGCCGGGCCGCGCGAGATCATGGTTAATGGTCAGCCTTTCATTGAGTTCGCGGCTTTTCTTAATGCCGACTATGTACGGCAGGCGGTGGAAAATCGCTTTAGCATCCGGCTTACTTCGCTGGTCGGTGTGGAGGAATATCAGGCGCGCATTCTGGCGGCGTGCCGGATGTATAGCGTGCTGGCTAACCTAGGCGACCTAACTGTCGCGAGAAATGAGTGGCTGATGCTGTCTTTCCGCGAAGTAACCTCCGGCAATGCCGAACTCCAGGCGGCGCAGTCGGATGCCGGGCTGCTGCTGCCGGGCAAAGTGTACGCGGGGCGTTTCAGCCGCATCGCGCCGACGGTAAAGCCGAAGATCAACGCCCGCACCGAGCGCATGCCGGCGGTGGATGTCGCGCGCTTTTTCGCCAGCCCCACGGCGCTGCTGGCGCTGGTGAAACGCGCGGGCGATCCCCGCTTTGCCGCCAGCCGCAGCGAGCCGTGAAACGCCGCCGCGCCGATGTGCTGATCCTCGGCGCGGGGCCGGCGGGTTGTGCCGCGGCGATCACCGCACGGCGGGCCGGGCTGTCGGTCGTACTGCTGGAGGTGCAGGCCGCGCCGCGGGGGCAGCCGGGCGAGACGCTGCATCCGGGCGTGGAGCCGATTTTCCGGCAGTTGGGGGTGTGGGAGGCGCTGGTGGCGCAGGGGTTTCCGCGGCATCGCGGGCTGTGGCGTGAGGGTGAAAATGGCGAGCGCATTTTTGAAGCCTACGGGCACGACGAGCACGGGCCGTGGCTGGGCTTTCAGGCGGATCGGGTGCGGCTGGGCGGGCTACTGCGCGCGCGGGTGGCGGGGCTCGGGGGAAAGATCATCCGGGTGGCGCGGGTGGATGCGGTGCTGGACGGCACGAGCGCGGTCGCCGGAGTGCGCGCGGATGGCTGCGACTACCGCGCGTCCGTGGTGCTGGATGCCACGGGGCGCCATGCGTGGCTCGCGGAAAAACTGGATCTGCTCGCGGAGCGGCAGGAGCCCGCGCAGCGCGTGCGCTTTGGCTGGAAAAAAGAGGCGAGGCCCGAACTCGACGGGCAGCCGCTCTTTCGCCGGCGCGCGGACGGCTGGGATTGGCTCGCGCCTTTGGGTGACGGTCGCTGCGCGTGGGCGAAACTGCGGCGCACTTCTGCGGGCGGCGGGATCGACTATGCGTGGCGGATTTTTCGCGAGTGCGCGGGGGCCGGATATTTTTTGCTCGGCGATGCCGCGTGCCTCATGGACCCCTCGGCGGCCAACGGCGTTTTGCGCGCGCTGCTGTCCGGCATCTGCGCGGCGCATCTCCTCGCGACGGCGCAGCCGCCTGCGGCGGTGGGCGCGTACCGGCGGTGGATCGCGGAACTGTTTGACCGTTCGCACGCGGAATGGAAAACCGCGTCCGGCAGCCACGCGCCCGCCGCGACCGCGGCCTGACGAAAGCACCGGCACGGCGTGTCCGAAGACGCACCGTGCATTTCCGGGCCGGTCAGCGCGCGTGGAAGCCGGAACCCATCATCAT
>JANXWQ010000588.1 GCA_025351065.1 Chthoniobacter sp.
GGCGTGGATCATCTCAACACCGGGCGCGTCGAGCGCGTGGACACGAAATCGCTGCACCTGTTTTTGAACGAGGGCATCATCCCGGTGATCCCGCCGATGGGCTACGACGGCGAAGGGAAAACCTTCCGCGTGAACTCCGACGGCATCGCCATGGAAGTCGCCGAGGCCATGCAGGCGATGAAAATTCTTTTCCTCTCCGCGAGCGAAGGCGTGGTTGTGAACGGCGAAGTCGTCGGCCAGCTTTCCATCGCCGTCGTAGCCCATCGGCGGGATCACCGGGATGATGCCCTCGTTCAAAAACAGGTGCAGCGATTTCGTGTCCACGCGCTCGACGCGCCCGGTGTTGAGATGATCCACGCCACCGAGAATGCCCGCCGGATGCGCGATGATCGCATTCGCGTAAGCCGCCCGCAGATCGACGGACGTAAGCCCCTGCATGATCTCCGTCATCACGTTCGTCGCCGCCTCGATGCTGACTTTGAGCGTGGCGTCGTCGGTGATGCCGGTGCCGTCGGCGTTGGAAAGCGCGACCCCACGCTCGTCCGCGAGCTGCGCGATCTGCCGGGCCGCGCCGTGGACGAGGATGACCTTGATGCTCAGCGAGCGCAGCACCGCGAGATCGAGCAGGATGTTCGCGAAATTCGGCGACGCCACGATTTCGCCGTCGAGCGCGACCACGAAGATTTTTTCCCGGAAGCGAGGGACGTATTGGAGAATGCCGCGAAGGTCGGAAACTTTCATCAGGAGCGTGGGCGCTGACGAAACGAAAATTCCGCCCGCGCGCAAAGCGGAAAAACGGCGGGCCCCGCGGCGCTCAGTATTCCTGCTCGAAGTCGTCGAGGTAGCGGCCGATGGGGTCGCGGCGCTTTTGCTCCTGCTCGGAAAGTTCGTTGGCGGTCTTGAGGTAGCTGTCAAAGGCGTTGCTGCGGCCGCCGAGCTGCGTGCCTTCGTACCAGTTGAGGTAGTCCGCGATTTCCACGGTGCGGCGCAAGACGCCGGTGCGGTACTGCTCGATGCGCGCGAGCCGTTCGCGGACGCCGCCGGTTTTGCCGCGCGCGAGTTGCGCGAAGGCCTGCTCGTAATCCGCGAGCACCGGGCGGTAGAGCGCGTTGGCGCGGGCGCTGAGCGCGACGATCAGCGTGTGCCGCTCGGCGAGCACGGCGCGGCTGGCGGGCAGCTTGAGGTAGTGCTCGAAGTCGTCGGGCACGAAGCCCTTTTTCGCGCCGTCCTGGCCCGTGGGAATCTCCAGCGCGAGCAGCGGCGCGAGTTCCTTTTCCGTCTCGTCCACGCTCAAGCCGCGGTAGCGATCCGCGGCGGCAAAGCGCGCGAGATTCAGCGTCCACCATTTTTGCAAAGTGGCCTCGTCGGAGGCCAGCGCGGGGAAGTGCTTCCGCAGCAGCGCCACGGGGTTGCCGTTGCTGCGCGGCCATTCTCGCACGAGCCGCGCGAGGCTGGTGCGCCCGCTCGGCTGGCTGGTGAGGAGCTGGAGCAGCGAGGCCGCCAGCGCCTGATCCATCTCCCGCGCGGTCGCCCCAAGTTCGTCTGGATTGTCGGCCAGAAAATCCGCAAGCGGCGGCAGTTTGTTCGTCGCGATGAGGCGCTTGAAAAGCTCCGTGTTCGTCCCGGTTTCGCGCTGCCGGAGGAGCTGGATCGCACCCTCGATCACCCACCACGGCGATTCGCGGAAAGCCGTGCCGCCTTTCACCCCGCTCTCGCGGTAGGCGTACTCGAGCAGCACCGCGCGGACGATTTGCTTTTGCAGATTCACCGCCGCCGGGTCGTCGCCGATGCGCACGTCGATCTCGACTTTGAAACCGGGCAGCGATTCCACGAGCCGCACTTTCGCCGCCGGCTCGCCGGGCCGCGCCGCGGACGCGCGCTCGATGACGATGACAATGGGCGCTTTCCATGCCTCGCCTTCGCCGAGCAGGCGCATCACGTCGCGCCGCACCTCGCCGGCAAAGCTGGCTACGCGCATGCGCAGCGGCGCGTCGTCGCAATAGACGCTGAACTGCCTCAGGTCGCTGTGCTCGTGCGGCACCGCGCCCGCGCGCCCGGTCGCGAGCAGGAGCGCCGCCGCCACGGCCAGCGCCCGCGGGTTCATGGCGTGCCACCCTTGGTGACGAGCGTGATCGTCCCTTTTTGCACCAGCACGGTCTGCATTTTTTCCATGTTCTTGCGGTCGCGCTGCATGATCGCCCAGATTTTTTGGAAAAAGAAATCGAGGTACTGCATGGCCGCGGGATGCACGGCGAGGCGGCCGAAATTTCCGCCGAGCATGGTCGGCGTGAATTTGCCGTCCTTCACTTCGAGCCGGTAGAGCACCCCGGAATAAACCGGAAGCCCGAAGATGGACTCCTCCGCGCCGAAGTGCATCACGCCCGGCTGGAGACTCACGTAGGCGCGCTTGAATTCCAGGCCGGTCACGCCGGCGTCTTTCGATTTTAGCTGCTGCTTGAGGTACGCATTGATGTCCGCCTCGCTCAGATCCAAACGGCGCGGCTGCGGCGAGGCGGTGGCGTCCATCATGTCGCCGGCGATCGTGGTGAGCACTGTCTCCTTGCTCTCCTCCGGCACGCCGTCCGGCTTTTGCGCGATCAAAAACAGCGCCGCGAGAATTGCGGAATAAATCAGCACGTTGACCGCCGTTTTGATTTCGCGCAGGGCGCTGCCCTGCTTGGCAGGGTTGGTCATTTTGGCGATGCGTTTGCGCGCCTGCTCGGGCGTTTCCGACTTGTCGCCTTCGTCGCCGGGCTTTGGCAGCAGCGAGCGGTCGAGCTTGGCGCCGCAGTTGTGACAGTACACGCGCTCGGCTTCGTTTTCGTAGCCGCACTGGCCGCAGGGCAAATTGGCGGGCGGAGTGGAGTCGGTTTTCTTGGCCATGTCTATTCGGTTTTCTTTTTCGGGGTGGGCTTGGGTTTTTCCGCGGCGGGTTTCGTTTCGCTTTTCTTGGGCTCAGCGGCCTTCGTTTCGCCGGAGCTGGAATCGCTCTTGGCCGCGGCTTTGTAACCCGCGCTGCGGTAGTCGGTGATATAAAAACCCGACCCTTTGAAAATCAGCCCCGCGCCCGTGCCGATGGCGCGCTTGACGTGGCCTTTGCCCCAGGTCTTTTGCCGGCACAGTTCCTTCGGGCAGACGGCCAGTGCGGCGTCCTTCATTGACTGGTAAATTTCAAAGGATTTCTTGCACTTCTCGCACTGGTAATCGTAGGTCGGCATCGGGGTGGTATGGGGCGCTTCCTCTGGGAAAAAGCAGGCGGTCAGATAGCAGAGCGAAAGCTGTGCCGCAATCGTTTGTTACCCCCTTGACGCCCCCCGCTTCGCCGATAGTCTCCCGCCGCTTGAAAACCTCCGTCCTGTCCCTTAGCCGCGCCGGCCTGCTCCTCCTCGCCGTCATTTTTGTCTCCGCCTGCGCGCCGCGCGACCCGCGGTTCAGCGACGACACGGTCTATCTCGGCGGCTACCACAGCGCGCACACCCGCGCCCCGCAGCGCACCAGCGACAGCGTCTCCTACTGGGACGGCGACGGCGTGCCCGGCGCGCCCGCCGTCCGCATCAGCCTCGGCGAGCAGCGCGCCTATTTCTACAAAGGCGGCGAGCTGGTGGGCCTCTCCGCCATCTCCAGCGGGCGCGAGGGGCTCGATACCACAACCGGCACTTTCAAGATCATCCAGAAAGACAAAGCCCACGTCTCCTCGCGCTTTGGCGACTACATCGACCGCGACGGCAACATCATCCGAAAGGAGATCGACCGCGACAAAGACCCCATGCCGCGCGGCGCGATTTACGACGGCGCGCGCATGCCGTTTTTCATGCGCATCGTCGGCGGCACGGGCATGCACGAGGGCTTCCTGCCTGGCTACCCCGCCTCGCACGGCTGCATCCGCATGCCGGGCCGGATGGCGGAGATTTTTTTCAACAACGTGTCCGTCGGCACGCCCGTCTCGATCACCAACTGACGCTCCGTGGCCGTTCCGGAAATCTCCGTCGCCGAAGCGCACCGGCGTCTCTCCGGGCCGGTGCCGCCGCGGCTCATCGACGTCCGCGAGGCGGAGGAGTTTGCCATCGCCGGCATCGCCGGAGCCGAGCTGCTCCCGCTTTCGCAATGGCCCGCGCTAGCCACGGAAAAGCTCACCGATCCCGCGCAGCCGCTGCTCATCCACTGCCACCACGGCGGACGCTCCGGGCAGGCGGCGGCGTTTCTTTTGCACCACGGTTTCACTGACGTGACCAATGTCGCCGGCGGCATCGACGCGTGGTCGCAGGAGATCGATCCGTCAGTCCCCCGCTACTGACCGCGCCCGCGCCGCAAAGCGCCACGCGCCCAGCGCCACGCACGCCAGCGCGGCGATCTGGTAGCCGGAAAAGCCCGCGCCCAGCCGCGGCGTCGCGCGCAGAAATTCGTGCGCGAAACGGAACGCGCCGTAGGCGATGAGGTAGAGGTGAAAGTGCTGCCCGGCGAGCGGCGCGGGCATTTCACCGCAGAGGCGCGGAGGTGCATGAGCGGACGGAGGAGGAACGGCTGCCATTTCATTTCCCTCTGCGTCCCTCTCCATTCCCTCCTCGCCTCTGCGGTAAAAACGCAGTCCCGCAAAAACCGCGAGCGCGAGCACATTGAACCCAATCTCCACCGGCACCGCCGGCCACCGCGCCACGCCATTCGCATCCGCCATCGTCCACCACGCCGGCGCGCACACTTTCCCCAGACAGCACCCGTGCAGCAGACACCCGATCCGCCCGAGCACGATCCCCACCGGCGCGAGCACCGCGAACCAATCGCCCGTCGCCTGCGTGTAGCCCGTCAGCTTTTTCGCGACCTCCACGCCCGCGT
>JANXWQ010000648.1 GCA_025351065.1 Chthoniobacter sp.
TCCCGCCCGCCGGTTCCGGCGTCTCGCCGGAACGCACTTCCGCAGCGCCAGCCGATCCCAATCACGTCGTTGATCCTCGGCGAAAGACCGTCCGGGCAGGATGCCCGCACCGGCGGGCGGGACGCCCACCCTACCCGGGAATCCCGACGACGTTTTCTACCAGCACGCCGCGTGGCTCTCGATCAATGACCTCGCGCAGCCGTGGCTCGATGCGCTCGCCAGCGGCGCGTGGAAACCCGAGGGCCGCGAGGCGCAGCTTGCATTCGCCCTCAACGCGCTGCCGCCCGAAACCGCGCGCGGCGCGCTCGTGCAGGTGCTCGGCACGGAGCCGCGCGACTTCGCCAAAGGCCCGTGGGCCGAGCTGATCGGCCGCAGCGGAGGCCCGGCGGAACTGCGCAAGCTGTTCGACGCGCTGCTCGTGTCCTTCGGCATGGACTGCTGCCCCGGCGACGAGCTGAAAAACATCCGCGCCCTGTCCATCGACGACGCCACCGCCCTGCGCTGCGTGAACGCCCTCCTCGAAGCCGCCCGCACCCGCAACCTGCGCCCCGACGGCAACCTCCTCCCAATGGAGCGCCTCGTCTTTCACACCAATGCCGCCGTCCGCGCCGGCCTCCTCCGCCTCGTCGGCTACTGGAAACCCGCGCCCGCCCTCGACTGGCTCCGCGGCGTCTTCGACGAAAACGCCCTCGACGTGGGTTCCGCTGCGGCGGCCATCGAAAGCACGCGCGACCTCGGCGGCGCACCCGCCGTCGCTTTGCTGAAAAAGCTCGCCGCTCCCGCGAGCGCCGCGCCCACCCGCCAGCGCGCCGCCGTGGCGCTCGCCGCGCTCGATCCGAAAGCGCCCGAGATCGCCGCCGCCCTCGCCTCCGCGCCCAATGAAGACGCCGCCCTCGCGACCTGGCGCGATCTTTTCAAAACCCAGCCCGCCATCGACGCCCTTGCCGCCCAACTCCCCGCCGATCTGCCGAAGCCTGTGGCCGCCGCCGGCGTCCGCGCCGCCCGCGAAGCCGGCAAACGCGGCGAACCGCTCCTCGCCGCGCTCACCCCGCTCGCCGGCCCGATGACCAAGCCCGCGCCCGCCGCGACGGACTTCAAGGCAATCGCCGCGCGCATGTGGACGCAGGGCGGCGACGCCGCGCAAGGCGAACTCATCTACCGCCGCGCCACGCTCGGCTGCACGACTTGCCACGCCATCGGCGGCGCGGGCGGCGTGGTCGGGCCGTCGCTCACTTCGCTCGGCGCGAGCGCGCCCGCGGACTACATCATCGAGAGCCTGCTCGTGCCGAACGCGAAGGTGAAGGAGGGCTACAACGGCGTGACCCTCAAGCTCAAGGACGGCACCGAAGTCATGGGCATCCAGGCCCGCGAAACCGCGGTGGAAGTGATCCTCCGCAACGTCGCCGGGCAGGAAACCGCGGTGCCGAAAACGAACATCACCGGCAAGACCGACATCGGCTCCATCATGCCCGCGGGCCTCGCCGATGCGCTCAACGACAACGAGCGCATGAACCTCTACTGCTTCCTCGCCGAACTCGGCAAACCCGGCCCCTTCGACGCCAGCAAAAGCCAGGTCGCCCGCGTCTGGCGCTTGTATCCCGGCACCGCCACCGACGCGGCTTTGAAAGGCGCACCGCATGACGCCAGCGCGAACGCTTTAACCCTCGTGGACGGCCGCCTGCTCAAAGACACCGTGAAGGAAGCGCTCCAACTCGTGACCAAACCCGGCGACGTGATCTACGCCGTGACGCAATTCCAAAGCACCGGCAAAACCCGCCTCGACCTCACCGGCATCGCCAAAGCCTTCCTCGACGGCACCCCCCTCACCATCACCAGCGACCTCGCCCCCGAACTCCCCGCCGGCGTCCACACCCTCGCCGTAAAACTCGACGTCCCCGCCCTCCCCGAAGTCCTCCGCGCCGCGAGCGCGGATGCGAGCTTCACCACGAACTGAGCGAGCGCACCGCTCCTCGCGAAGCGCACGAAAAAAAACCCGTCATTCTGAGCGGAGTTCCGGTCGGCTTTGCGACCGGAACGGAGTCGAAGAACCTCTCACTATTTCTTCG
>JANXWQ010000655.1 GCA_025351065.1 Chthoniobacter sp.
CGGATGTCCACGAGGGCTTGCCGTCGCGCAGTTCCTTGGCGCGCTGCATGCCGAGTTCGAGCTGCGCTTTGGCGGCGTCGATGTGTTTCGGATTGAAGAATTCATCGTAGCGCAGCGCCCAGTCGGCGGCTTTGTGAAAGATCATCACGTCGGGCAGCAGCGCGAGCATCTCGGGCTGTTTTTTGAGCGGGGTGCGAAGGGCGTCGATTTCCCTGCCGAGTTCGGCGACGCCGGCGGTCAGCGTCGCGCGATCCGTATCCGGCACCGGGACGCCGGGCGGCGGGATGGGATTGACCGCACGGGCGAAAGGCGCAGTGGTGAGCAGGAGGAATGCGGCGAGGATGCGTAGTCGGGAGAACATGGGGCGTGGATAGTCAACGATGCCCAATCCCGGTTCACGCCTTTTTGCTAGGGCTGGTCATGCACTTTGGCATGGACCGGGAATGCGCACCGCAGGACTGCCCCGGCATTTCGAACCGTGCTTTGGGATGCGAGGCCCGTGTGGGGCAGGCGAAGCGCCCGCCCTACAGCGCACCGTCTAGCGGACTTTCGGTAACCCCTTAAACTTTCTCCGGCACCACGAAGGGTGCCCGGTAGTCGCGGGTGAGCAGCTTGTCCGCCTCGGCGTTGCCGATGAACTTCTCCGTCTTCGGATCGAATTTCAGGTACTCACCGAAGGCGAGCTCATCGGTGGAAATATCCACGTTGTTCGCGGCGAGATGCGCGGCCAGGCGGTCAAAGGAATCCGTCGCATCCTTGCTGTCCTTGAGCTTGTCCTTGATCGCACCGGGCGCGGTTTTTTTGCCCAGCCGGTAGGCGATGTTGCCGGTGTGGCAGAGCGCGCTGGAGATGTGGCCGTCGAGGATTTTGCCATGCAGGTCGGCGGTCTTCCGGCTGCGGACGCAGTTGAGGAAATTCGTGTAGTGGTTCTCGGCGTCGGCACCGACCACTTCAACATGGAGAGTATCCGCGCTGGCTTTGGCGAACTTTTTGATCTCCTTGCCGTCAGCGTCGAAGGCGATGGCGTCGTCGTAGTTCGGGCAGAGGATGTGGCCCTTTTCGTACTGCACGATCACGCCCACGCTCGCGCCGCGGTACTTGTCCATCTCCTTGCCGTCCGCCTTTTCCGGCAGGCCGCGCACTTCAAAAATCAGCGGCGCATTTTTGTAGTCGTGGAAAATGACGAGCGAGTTCGGCGTTTCGCCATCGTCCACGTAGCCGAGGCGTCCGCCCACGGCCATGACGGCGGGTGAGAGCGCATCCTCGCCGAGAAAGCGGCGGGCGATGTCCATCTGGTGGATGCCTTGGTTGCCGAGGTCGCCGTTGCCGGTGTTCCAGACCCAGTGCCAGTCGTAGTGCAGCTTCGCGCGGGTGAGCGGGAGCTTCGCCGCCGGGCCGCACCAGAGGTCGTAGTCGATGGTCGCCGGCACGGCCTGCTCGCCGCTCACTTTGCCGATGCTCGGGCGGCGTTTGTAGCACAGCGCGCGGGCGTACTGCAGCTTGCCGAGCGGCGCGTCTTTCACCCACTCCAGCGCCGCCGCAAGGCCCGGGCCCGAGCGGCTCTGCACGCCCATCTGCACGATGCGCTGGTACGCGTCCGCCGCCTTCACTAGCTGCCTCCCTTCCCACACGTTGTGCGACACGGGCTTCTCCACATACACGTCCTTGCCCGCCTGAATCGCCCAGATGGCCGCGAGCGAATGCCAATGGTTCGGCGTGGCGATGGAGACGACATCGACCTCCTTGCTCTCGATCATTTTGCGGAGGTCTTGGTACGGCGCGACCTCGTGCCCCTTGGCCTTGAGCTGCGCCACGCCCTTGCCGAGCACATCGGTATCCACGTCGCACAGCGCCACGATACGCGCGTTCTTTTGGCCGAGGTAGTTCTTGATGTGATCCTGCCCGCGCCCGTTGAAGCCGATGACGCCGATGCGGATGTCGCCATTCGCCCCGGCGGCCTGCGCGCGGAGTCGCGCGGGCAGTGAAAGCGCGGCGCTGGCGGCAAGGGTGGATTTGAGGAAGGAACGGCGATTCAGGTTTTTCATGGTGGGGTTTTTTGAAAAGACGGTGGTGGTAGCTTGGCGGCGGAGTATGCGGCGAAACGCTCGGCGATCTTCGCCTGCACAGCGTCGCCTTCGTGGAGAATGATGCGGTAGCTGAAGGTCACGCTCTGCCCGGCGGCGAGCTTGAAATCGCCCGCGCCTTTCGGCTGCGTCCCGTCCATCTCGCGTTCGCAAAATGGGTTCGCCGCGAAGAGCCCGTAGTCGCGCGCGTGCCAGCGCGTGGGGTGGCGCGGGTTCTCCGGCGAGTCAAAGATCGCGATGCCCACGGCCTTCCCACCGACTGGCCCGGAGTAGTCCACCCACGCGGCTTTTTTGCCCCACACTTTCCCGTCCACATCGCCCGCGGCGTCCGCGATTTTTCCCGCACCCGGCTTTTTGTCCGTGCCGAGCAGCCGCATGGATTCCGCGATGCGGATCGCCATCGTGCCCTCCTTCGTGTCGCCAAAAACCACGTCCTTGTCCTGCGCCTCCAGCTTCACGGTGAAATCAATGATGCGCTCCTCGCCGGGTGCCACCGCCTCGGTGAAAGTCTGCACGCTGCGCAGCGGCACCGCGCCATCTGGCGCGACCCATTTCAAACGGGCCGAGATCGTCCCCGCGAAATCCCCGCCCTCCACTTTCTCAAACTTTTCATGCTCGATCCGGCCCACGGGAATCTTCGGCACCTTGTCCCCATGCGACGCGGCTTCCGACCAAAAGTCCACGCCATTGACCAGCCCATGCGCGAACCATAGCGAGCGGTGATGCGGGTGATCGTGGTCTTCGCCGGGCGTTTCCATCATCGGCCAGTCCCGCGTCATGCGCGCGCCGCCGGGTCCGATCAGCGGCCAGAAATACGTGTGCGACGCATCGCCATAATGGTACTCCGTCAGCAGCTTGCCGTCGGCGGTCAGCGTCACCTTGCCGTCCTCCTGCTTCACCTCCACAGCGGCGAAAGCGGGCACCGTGAAGACGGCGAGGGCGGTGAAAAGCGGGATGGGGAGACGCATGGGCGGCAGGGAGCGTGCAGACGGACGACCGGATGCGCCACCCTTTCTTTGCTTTACCCGTTTGCGGCTGCGCGCGGCTAGGCAGCGCCCGCGTTCTTTGCCAAAGTGCGCGCCATGCCCGCGCCCGACCTCTTCCCTGACGACGACTCGATCTTCCAAATCCTCACCCGCGCACCCGGCCCCGCAGGCGCGCTGCCGCTCACGGAAACGCTGCTGCGCGAAAGCCCGAGCGGCGACATTTTCGGGCTCACGCAAAACGTCGGCATGGGCTGGGAAGCGGCTCTCGCAAATGGAAAGCAGTTCCTCATCCTCTCGACGCAGGGCGGATTGCGCGCGCCGGACGGCACACCGATCGCGCTCGGCTATCACACGGGGCATTGGGAAATCGGGCTGCTCGTCGAGGCTGCGGCGCGGGAGTTGAAGGCGCTCGGCTGCATCCCCTTCGCCGCCGCGTGCAGCGACCCGTGCGACGGCCGCACGCAGGGCACCAC
>JANXWQ010000007.1 GCA_025351065.1 Chthoniobacter sp.
ATCAGCGAATCGTCCGGCGACGCCACATTCAACCGCCGCCCCGCGAGATCATCCTTCAGCGAGCGCACATCGTAGATCGGATCGTAACCGCGCAGCGAAAGCTTGAAGCCAAACTTGCCGTCCTTCGCCCCGTGGCACGTCCCCGCATTGCAGCCCAGCCGCGTCATCACCGGATTCACATCGCGGATGAAATCGACCGGCTGACTTTCGATCACGCCCGCGACTTCCACCGCCACCGACGCCTTCTGCCCGCCAATCTCAATCGCCAGCGCTGCTACGCCATTTTTCCGCGCGTCGAGCCGTCCGCTTTTGGAAACCTCCGCGCAATCCCCGGCCAGTTGATAACCCGCCAGCCGCGTCACATCCGCCGCCGACCCGTCCGCTAGTTTCGCGGTCACGACCAACTGCGCGCCCTCGTATTTGCCGCTCAGCACGACCTTCGCCGGCTGCACTTCGAGGCCCGCGATCCGCGCGCCAGGCGGCAGCGCTTCGGACACGGCGGCCTTCGCCATTTCCGGCGCAGGTGGATTGGCAAAGGCCGAAAGCGGTAGCGCGGCGGCGCAGGCGAGGAGAAAACGGAAAGGCAGAGAGCGCATGGAAAGCAGATGGAGGGTGCGAGACTGATAACGTCTCGCAGTGGAAAAACCTAGAAAGAGTCTTCGATCTGTGACCGTGCAAGCCCGCTCTCCCGTACACTCGGAATGCGTGAGGTCGAGGTCGTGCTGCGGGAAGTGCGCGAGTGGAACGCGGAGTTTTTCGTCAAGGCACCCGTGCAGCCTGCGGGATAACGAAGTCAATATCGCACGGATGTTTTAGCCCCTAATTCCAAATTGGAGTTTGGGAACCGAGGATGATACCACCGACCCGAGCAACTTCATGAAACGAGCAGAATCATCTTTTGGCCGCGTCGATATCGACTACCGATTGCGTCAGATTTTCGACCGATCCTTTGCAGAATTCATAAAAGCAGATGCAGAGTGTGCGCGACTCGATGCGGCGCATCACGCGAACGAAAACGATCAGGAGATCTGGAGAACGATGTTCGCCGAGGGATATCGATACCGCGAGTTTGGGATGCTTGTTTTATTGACCGCAGGAGCCTATCTCGAAGAGATAATCAACAGATATGCAGTCACCTTCCGGGCTGACCACGCGCGGCGGCGAACCGCTCCGGGTTAAACTTTCTGCCAGCCCGGCTTTTGCTCATACACCCAGCGGTAGTATTCCGTACGCGTGAGGCGCGCGGCGGCGGGTTCGTCGATGAAGCACTTGGCGACCGGGTGCATTTGCAAAATGGACGCCGGGTGCATCGCGGTGACCGGCCCCTCGACGGCGGCGGCGATGGCGTTTGCCTTTTTCACGCCGAAGGCGAGGAGCAGCACTTGGCGCGCGTCCATGATCGTGCCGACGCCCATGGTGATGACGTGCAGCGGGACGCTCGCGGGGTCGTCGAAAAAGCGCGCGTTGTCGCGGCGCGTCTGGGCGGTCAGCGTCTTGATGCGGGTGCGCGAGGCGAGGGAGGAGGATGGTTCGTTAAAGCCGATGTGGCCGTCGGTGCCGATGCCGAGCACCTGCACATCGATGCCGCCGGCGGTGCGGATGGCGTCCTCATAGTTGCGGCAAAAAGCAGGGACGTGCGGGGTGAGGCCGTCGGGGATGTGGATGCGTTCGGGCGCGACATTCACCTGCGAGAAAAAATGCTCGCGCATGAACGCGTGGTAGCTCGCGGGGTGCGCGGGCGCGAGGCCCGCGTATTCGTCGAGGTTGAAAGTGGTGACGCCGCTGAAGTCCAAGCCCTGCTCGCGGTGCAGGCGGATGAGTTCGCGATACATCGGCAGCGGCGTGCTGCCGGTGGCGAGGCCGAGGACGGCGCTGGGCTTTTCGCGGACGACGCGCGCGATGTGCCGCGCGGCGATGAGCGAGGCGTCTTCGGGGGTGGGCTGGATGATGATTTCCATGAGTTACTTTCCGAGCCGCTGGCGGAGTTTGGTGGTCACGTCGGAGCGGAAGCGGTCGATGAAGCCGGTGACGTATTCGACCACGTCGAGCGAGTCATCGTGGGCGAGTGGCGTGAGGTCCATGGCGAAGGCGAGCGCATCGCTGTGATCGACGCCGTGGCTTTCAAAAAAGGTGGCGTTGGCGCGGCGTCGGCCGAGCACGGCGAGGTCGTAGCGTTTCCCGCCGGCGATCTGCGAATCAAAGACGCCGTTGAGCGCGGCGGCGAGGTTGTCGTGGCCGCCCACGTCGTGGACGATTTTTTCCGCGTCGGGCAGCCAATCAAGGTTCCGCCAGACTTCGCAGCCATGCACGGCCTGCGGGCGCAGCTCGCGCGGCAGCGTGCGGATGGCCTGAATGACCGGCACGACGACGGCGATGTGCGTGTCGTGTTTGTCCGCTGGATTGTGCGTGTACACCACGCGCGGGCGCGCGGCGGCGAGGATTGCCGCGAGGTCGTCGCGCAGCCGCGGGTCGGCGGGGTCGCGCACGATCTTGCTCGGGTAGTCGAGCTGGAGCATCGCGGCGTAGCGTCCGAGGATCGCCGCCTGGCGCTGCTCGTCGCGGCGCACGGCCATCATTTCCTCGTCGGAAAATTTTGCGTAAGCGCCGATGCGCGCGCTGCCCGAGCCGTTCGTGCAGGTCACGCCGCCGAACCAGTCCGCCTCGCTATGAAAGCACGCCTCGATGCCGTGAAAGGCCATGAATTCCAGATCGTCCTGATGCGCACCGATGCCGAGATGAGTGATGCGCGCGAGCGCCGCGGCAGGCGGTTGGCCGTCGGGGATGAAAACGTCGGCGGTGGGGTGGTGGAGTTTCATCGTGGCGGCAGCGTGCGCTCACCGACCCAGCGCGGGCAAGCTAGCGGCGGCGACCGCCTGGCCGTGGCGCTTGTCCTTTTCGTCGGGCGTGCGGAGCTGGATGGTCTCCGCCAGCGCGGGAAACTCGGCGCGCAACACCTCGCGGGCTTTTTCGATGATGACCTCGCCGCCCTCGCCGCTGGTCACACGACCGAGGATGAGCAGGTTGCGGATTTCGTAAAAGTTCGCGAAGTGCGCGATGGAGTAGCCGAAGCAGATGCCGATGGTTTCGTAGATTTTCCGCGCACGCTCATCGCCCGCGGCCATGAGCCGCTGCACCTCCACGAGTTGCCCAGCGAATTTCATCTCCGCGGGAAAATGCAGCCCAGCGAGGGGCGCGAGCCGCGCGACGGCTTGCTGGCAGAAATACTGCACGGCGCAGCCGCGGTCGCCGCTCCATTCGTCGGCGGGCGCGTCGTCGCGGTAGTCCACGGGGACGAAGGCCAGCTCGTTCAGCCAGGGCGTGATCGAGCCGTCGGCGGTGACGTAACCGCCGGCGACGCTGGTGCCCATGGAGATGCCGAGCACGGAGTTTTCGCCCATGCTCATTGAGCCGGCGAGCGCGGTCACTTCGCCGTCGTTCACGACCTCGAACGGCACGCCGCCCCACGCCTTTTGCAGCTCGGAAAAAATGCGCCGGATGCGCCGCTCGAAATCTTCCGGCGCGACGCCGCGGAACAGCGAGGCGGCGCGCACCTCGTTGCTCACATACACGCCCGCCGAGCTGCCGCCGATGGCGTCCACGCGCGGCAGATGCGCGGCGGCGCGCTGGAGCGTGTCGTGGATGCCGTCGAAGTGGTACTGCGGATCGCATTGAAAATACGGATCCCACGTCACCTCCTCGGAAAAGACCACGCGCCCATCGAGCACCGCCGCGCATTTGCGATCCGAG
>JANXWQ010000020.1 GCA_025351065.1 Chthoniobacter sp.
GCGCGTGCTTGGGCGGACGATTGATCAATGTACGGCGCTGCCGGTGAGCGGTGCACTCGGGTTGCTGGGCGAGCTGAAGTTTCCCGCGGAGCAGCAGGCCATCGCGCAGGACATTTTGCCGGAGATCGAGCAGCGGCTGAATTTCATGGGCTCGGTGGGACTGGACTATCTCGCGCTGAACCGCTCCGCGAAAACGCTGAGCGGCGGCGAAAGCCAGCGCATCCGCCTCGCGGCGCAGCTCGGCTCGAATCTGCGCGGCGTGCTTTACGTGCTCGACGAACCGACCATCGGCCTGCATCCGCGCGACAACGCCGCGCTGCTCGACACGCTCGAAGCGCTCAAACGCAAGGGCAACTCGGTCGTCATCGTGGAGCACGACGAGGACACCATGCGGCGCGCGGACACGATCATCGACCTCGGACCGGGCGCGGGTTCGCGGGGCGGGCAGGTGGTGGCGCAGGGGACGCTGGCAGAGATTCAGCTCGTTGAGGCTTCGGCGACGGGGCGATTTCTGCGCGAGCCGCTGAAGCACCCCATCCGCGGCGCGCGGCGTCCGCTCAAGGATGTGACCCGGTGGCTCGAATTGAAGGGCGCGGATTTGCACAACCTCAAGAAGGTCGATGTGCGCTTCCCGCTCGGGCGGCTGAGCGTGGTCAGCGGCATTTCGGGCTCGGGCAAAAGCACGCTGATGCGTGGGGTGCTGAAGCCCGCGGTGGCCGAAGTGCTGGCGCGAAAGGGGCGCAAGCCGACGGGCAAAAAGCTGCCGAACCAGGGCTATCGCGAACTGCGCGGCGCGGAGTTTTTCGAGGCGGTGTACGAGGTCGATCAGTCGCCTATCGGCAAGACTTCGCGTTCTACGCCGGCGACGTACATCAAGGTCTTCGACGACATCCGCACGCTCTACGCGCAGATGCCGGTGGCGCGGATGCGCGGCTACACATCGAGCCGCTTTTCCTTTAACAGCGAAGGCGGACGCTGCGAGACGTGCCAGGGCCAGGGCGTGATCAAGATCGAGATGAACTTCCTGCCGACGAGCTACGTGCCCTGCACCGAGTGCCACGGCTCGCGCTACAACGCGGCTTCGCTGGAGGTGCTCTACAACGAAAAAAGCATCGGCGATGTCATGCAGATGACGCTGGAGGAGACGGCGGCATTTTTCGCGGCGCAGCCGAAAATCCACCGCCCGCTCGCGCTGCTCTGCGACACCGGCCTCGGCTATCTCAAGCTCGGCCAGCCCAGCCCCACGCTCAGCGGCGGCGAGGCGCAGCGCCTGAAACTCGTGAGCGAACTCACCCGCGGCCTCGGCCGCTCCGTCAATGCGAAGCTGCGCGAAAATCGCACGGCGAAATCCGTTCTCTACTTGCTCGAAGAGCCGACCATCGGCCTGCACATGGCCGACGTGGCCGAGTTGCTGCGCGTGCTCCATCGCCTCGTCGATGACGGCAACACCGTCCTCGTCATCGAGCACAATCTCAGCCTCATTGCCGAGGCGGATTACCTCGTGGACATCGGCCCGGAAGCCGGCGACGCCGGCGGCGAACTCGTCGCCTGCGGCACGCCCGAGGAAGTGGCGAAAAGCAAGCGCAGCCGCACCGCGCCCTTCCTGCGCGCGGTGCTCGGGTAGCCGGCTCAACTGCTGAACAAAGTTCCTTTCCTTTGCCCGCGGGCCTGATTCTGCTTGGGCGAATTTTTCCTCCAATATGAAATCCATCGTCCTCGTCCTGCTGTGCGCCTGCTCTGCCGCTTTGGCGGCGAAAGTTCCGGTCAAAAGCGAACCGTTCACCGTCCGCCCGGTGCTCGCGGCAACGGTGCTGCCCGATGCGGCGCTGCCGATCAGCGTGGAGGCAAAGCAGTGGGGCGTTTTTACCATCGCCGAAATCGTGCCGCACGGGAGCGCGGTGAAAAAGGATCAGGTGCTCGTGCGTTTTGAGGACGAGGAGTTTCTCAAAAAGCTGCGCGATGCGGAGTCCGCCGCGACTGCGGGCAAGCTGACGCAGGCGAATGCGGAGGTGGAGTTTGACACGGCGGAGAAGTTTCTGCCGATGCAGTTGCAGATCGCCAAAACCAAGGCGGAGGAAACGGCGGAGGCGTGGGAGTATTTCCAAAAAGTGCGGCGCGAGGCGGACATCACGCGGGCGAATCTCATGCTGAAACAGTCGGAGCTGCGGCTCGATGGGGAGCGGGAGGAACTGAAGCAGCTCGAGAAAATGTACAAGGCCGATGACGTGACGGAGAACACCGAGGAGATCATCATGAAACGTCAGCGCGAAAGCGTGAAGGCGGCGGAAATCGGGCTGGCGCTGACGAAGATTTCGCACCAGCGGCAGATGGAAGTTTCGCTGCCGCGCGAAGCGGTGGCGCTGGAACGCGAGGCGCAGAGTTCGGCGATCGGTTTCAAGGAGCAGGAGCAGAACATCCCGCGCAGTCTGGAGCTGAAGCGCATCGCGCTGGAGGATGCCCGCGTCGGGGCGAAACGGGGCGCGGAAAATCTGGCGAAGTTGCAGGCGGAGAAAGGGCAGTTTGTCATCAAGGCGCCGGCGGATGGCTGGTTCTATTACGGCACGATGCAGGACGGGCGCTGGCTGCCGGGTGATCCGGCGAAAGCGCCGGCGCTAATGATGCCGGTCGGCACGCGGCGGCCTTTCGCGGTGGTGGTGCCGGGCAGTGCAAAGATGGTGCTGGAATCGGCGGTGGACGAAGCAACGGCGCGTTTGCTGAAAGCGGACAGCGCCGGTTTCGCGAGCTTCACGGGCCGGGTGGATTCTTCTTTCCCGGTGAAAATTACCAGCGTCTCCGCGACGCCGAGCATGGATGGCCGCTACCGCGTGACGCTCAGCAGCCAGTTTCCCGCGGACGGGCCGCTGGTCGCGGGTATGACTGCGTCGGCCCAGGTGATCGCCTACCACAAAGACGCGGCACTCACAGTTCCGGCGAAGGCTTTGAACGCCACCGACGATGGCGGCTGGGAGGTAGAGATCGAGGAAGCGGAGGGGAAGACGAAACGCGTGCCGGTGAAGCGTGGGATGACGTTTGGCGACAAAGTGGAAATCCTCTCGGGGCTCACGGACGGCCAGTCGGTCATCATTCCGGGCGCATGAGGGCGCTGCTCATCGCGGCGCTTTTGGCGGGCGGCGTCGCGCTGGGCGAAGACGCGGCTCCGGCGATTGTGGACAGCCGCGTGCTCATTCCGAAAGAGCGCGTCACCCTCGCGGCGGTGGACGCGGCGATGGCGAGAGGCGTGGACTTTTTGGTCGGGAAACAAAATGCCGACGGGTCGTTTGGCAGCGCCCACCGTACGAAAGAACTCAACATTTACGCGCCGCTCCCCGGTGCGCAGGACGCCTACCTCATCGGCACGAGCGGGCTGGCGATTGCTGGGCTCGTGGAGGCGCACGATTCCCGGCCCGAGGTGAAAGCGGCGCTCGAAAAGGCGGAGAAGTGGGCGTTCGCCAAGTTCCCGGAATTGCGCCGCGCGGACGCGACGACCACCTACAACGTGTGGGGCCACGCGTACGGGCTGCGCGCGATTTCACGCCTCTACCAATCCGCCGCGGGCGACCCCGCTCGGCAGACGGCGCTGAAGGCGCTCGCACAGCAGCAGGTGGATCTCGTGAACCGCTACGAATACCTCAACGGCGGCTGGGGCTACCTGCATCTGTTTGAAAGCCTGCAAACCCAGAAGCCGTCCGGCATCACGACCTCATTCACCACCGCGAGCGTGCTGCTGGCCATGCACGAGGCGCGGGAAATAATGGGCGTGGTGCTGGATGAGAAGGTCGTCGAGTCGTCGCTGGAGTCGATCCGACGGCAGCGGTTCCCCGATTTTACCTACGCGTATTCGCACAGCCACCGTTTGGCGCCGCAGCTTGATATCAACCGCCGGAATGGCTCGCTCGGCCGCTCGCAAGCCTGCAACGCCACGCTGCGCGCGTTCGGCGATCCGAAGATCACCGACCAGGTGCTCACGACATGGGCGGACAATTTCATCGAGTTCGAGCACTGGCTGGATCACGGCCGCAAGAAGCCCGTCCCGCACGAATCCACGTTCCTGATCGCCGGCTACTTTTACTACTACGGGATCTATTACTTCACGGTTTCCGCGCGGAATCTGCCAAAGGAAAAACAGCGCGAACTCGCGACCAGCCTCGCGCGGATCATTCTCACGCGGCAGGAAAAAGACGGCTCGTGGTGGGATTACCCGCTCTATGACTACGGCCAGTCCTACGGCACCGGCTACGCGCTGCTCGCGCTGAAATGGTGCCGCGAGGCGATGCCGTAGCGGGTTGGGCCAAACGGTTGATTGGCGCGGATTGGCTGTTGCCAACGCCGCCGTTGTAATCCAGCTCCGACACGATCTGTCCGCCCGCCTTCACAAAGCCCTCTTTGAAAAACTTCGCCAGCCCCTTCGAGTAGTCGCTCTTCACGTCGGTAAAAACCGCGACCTTTTGCGCCTTCAGCGTCTTCCTGGCAAAGTTCGCCATCACCGTTCCTTGGAACGGGTCGATGAAACATACGCGGAAAATGTAGTCCCCCGTCTGCGTCACCTTCGGGTTCGTAGAGCTGGGCGAGATCATCGGCGTCTTGTTCGACTGGCAGATCGGCGCGGCCTCCAGCGAGCGCGACGACGCCACCTCACCGAGAATCGCCACCACGCCATCTTTCGCCACGAGC
>JANXWQ010000041.1 GCA_025351065.1 Chthoniobacter sp.
CGCCTTTGCGTGAGCCTTTTTTTCCTCGCCGGTTCTGCGCTCGCCGCCGAACGCCCGATCAATTTCACCAACGACATCGTCCCCATCTTCACCAAGGCCGGTTGCAACTCCGGCGGCTGCCACGGAAAATCCGGCGGACAAAACGGCTTCAAACTCTCGCTGCTCGGCTTCGAGCCCGCGGAGGATTACGAGCACATCGTCAGGGAAGCGCGCGGTCGCCGCGTCTTCCCCGCTGCGCCGGAGAACAGCCTGCTCCTGCTCAAAGCCACGGGCGCTACGCCGCACGGCGGCGGCAAGCACCTCAACGCAAATTCCGACGACTACCACCTGCTCGTCCGCTGGATCGCCGAGGGTCTGCCTTTTGGCAAAGACACCGACCCCAAGCTCACCACCATCGAAGTGCAGCCGAAGCAACTCACCATGCCGCTCCGCGGTGCGCAGCAGCTCACGGTGCTCGCGCATTTCACCGGCGGCTCCGTGGAAGACGTGACTCGCAGTGCGCTCTACGAGCCGAACGAAAAAAGCATGGCGAAGACCGATGAAGATGGCCGCGTCACGCTTTTCGACCAGCCCGGCGATGTCGCCGTGATGGTGCGCTACCAGGGCCAGGTCGCCGTCTTCCGCGCCACCGTCCCGCTCGGCGCGCCCGTCGAAAATCTCCCCGCGCCGCGCAATTTCATCGACGAGCAGGTCTTCGCAAAACTCAAGGCGATGGGCATGCCGCCGTCCGGCCCGTGCGACGACGCCACCTTTCTCCGCCGCGCCAGCATCGACATCGCCGGCCACCTCCCGACGCTCGATGAGACCCGCCGCTTTCTCGCCGACGCCGATCCCGCGAAGCGCGACCGGCTCATCGACGCGCTCCTCGCCAGCCCGGAATACGCCGACTATTTCGCCAACAAATGGAGTGCGCTGCTCCGCAACAAACGCACCGAGCCCAAGGACGCGCGCGGCAACTTCGCCTTCCACGCGTGGATTCGCGACAGCCTGCTTGCGAACAAACCCTACGACCAACTCGTGCGCGAAGTCGTCGCCGCCAGCGGCGACCTCGCCGACAACCCGCCCGTCGCGTGGTATCGCCAGGTGAAGGAGCCGCAGCAGCAGCTTGAAGACACCGCGCAGCTCTTCCTCGGCATGCGCCTCCAGTGCGCGCAGTGCCATCACCATCCCTACGAGCGCTGGAGCCAGAACGACTACTACAGCTTCTCCGCATTCTTCTCGCAGGTCGGGAGAAAAACGGGCGGCGAGATTTTTCCGCGCCGCGGAGTCGCGAGCGCCGTGAACAAAAAAACGAAGCTCGCAGTGAAACCCGCCGCGCTCGGTGGCACGTCGCTGGACATCGCGCCCGACGACGATCCGCGCCTCGCGCTCGCCGCGTGGATGAGCGGAAAGGAAAACCCGTTTTTCGCCCGCGCGCTCGTGAACCGGTATTGGAAACACTTCTTCAACCGCGGCCTCGTCGAGCCCGAGGACGACATGCGCGACACCAACCCGCCGTCGAATCCCGAGCTGCTCGACGCGCTCGCGCAGCACTTCATCGCCAGCGGTTTCGATTTGAAAGTGCTCATCCGCGACATCGCGCAATCGCGCACCTACCAGCTCGCCGCGCTGCCGAATGAGTTCAACAAATCCGACCGGCAGAACTTCTCGCGTTACTACGCTAAGCGGCTCTCCGCCGAGGTGCTCTTCGACGCCGTGAACCAGCTCACGCAGACGCCGAGCAAATTCGCAGGCCTCCCCGTCGGCACGCGCGCCATCGCACTGCCGGACAACAGCTTCAACGCCGGCTCCTACTTTCTCACCGTCTTTGGCCGGCCCGAATCCTCCAGCGCCTGCGAATGCGAACGCACCCAGGAAGCCAGCCTCGCGCAAGCCCTGCATCTGCTGAACGCCAAGGACATCCAGGAAAAGCTCGCCGCCGATTCCGGTGCCGCCGCGCAGCTCGCCGCCGACCCGCGCCCCGACGACGAAAAACTCCGCGACCTCCACCTCCTCGCCTACTCCCGCGAGCCCGACGCCAGCGAACTCGCCCTCGCGAAAGCGCACCTCGAAAAGCCCCGCCTCGCCGCCGACGGCCAACCCCTCACCCCCGCGCAAAGCAAGCGCCAGGGCTACGAAGACATCCTCTGGGCGATGATGAATACGAAGGAGTTTTTGTTTAACCACTAGGTGTCCCCCTCTCCCACAACTGTCATTCTGAACGGAGTTTCGCCGTGGGCGAAGGCGGGGGCGAAACGCAGTGAAGAATCGCTGACAGAAACGCGGGCGGAGGCGGCAGGCGGGAACACGCGCTCGCTCGTCCCGCCGCCTCCGCCCATTACTTTCAGCGATTCTTCACTGCATTCCCGCCCGCCTTCGCCCGCCGGGAATTCCATTCAGAATGACGGCCGTTTTTTTCGACGCGCTTCGCGCCGCGTCCTCCGCTTTTGCGCGCGCCTCGCCGCGACCATTGCGCTGCTTTCCAGTGCGTCCGCCGAGTTGCCAGTCGCCCGCCTTGACACCGTCTTCCCACCCGGCGGAACTCGCGGCACCGCGATCGACCTCACCGCCACCGGTGCCGACCTCGACGAAGCCAGCGCGCTGCATTTCACCCACCCCGGCATCACCGCCACGCTCAAGCCTGACAAACATTTCGCCGTGACCATCGCGCCCGATGTGCCGGCGGGCATTTACGATGTGCGCGTGTCCGGCCTTTTCGGCGTGTCGAATCCACGCGCGTTCGTCGTCGGCGAACTGCCTGAGACGGTGAAAGCGCAGCCGAACGACAAATCGGAAACCGCCATCGAAATTCCGCTCGGCTCAGTCGTCAGGGGCAACGTCAATCCATCCACGGCGGACTATTTCAAATTCACCGCCAAAGCCGGCCAGCGCGTGCTCATCGAATGCCTCGCGCCGGAAACAGACTCCCGCCTCAGCCCCGTGCTCGCCGTGCTCGACGCCACCGGGCGCGAGCTCGCCACCAGCCCACACGGCGGACTGCTCGACTTCACCGCGCCCGCCGAAGCCGCCTACGTCCTGCGCCTCCACGACCTCGCCTTCGCGGGTGGCACCGATCACTTCTTCCGACTCACCCTCACCACCGGCCCGCACGTCGATTTCGTCCTCCCATCGAGCGCGCTGCCCGGCGCAAAAACCAAGTTCACATTCTTCGGTCGCAATCTCACCGGCGGCACCTTCACCAGCCTCGCCGGCCCCGACAGCAAGCCCCTCGAAAAGCTCGAAGCCGAGGTCGATGTGCCGGTCACGGGCGACCCGCGCGCCGATGGTCTTCCCGACCCGGCTTCCGCCGCCTTCGATGGTTTTTCGTATCGGTTGAAAACAGCGCAAGGCACCGCCAATCCTGTGTTCATCAGCTTCGCCAGCGCACCGGTCGTCGCTGAGCAGGAGCCGAACAACCTGCCGCCCGAGGCGCAGAAGATCACGCC
>JANXWQ010000080.1 GCA_025351065.1 Chthoniobacter sp.
CCGCTCCGCTCCCGACGGCGATTCGCACTTTCAAACCGGACGAACTGCTCGTGCGCGCGATGAACACCGTGCAGATGACCAGCGGCGGTTTGGGCAAATGGAATCCGCCGAGCGACGCGGAAGCGGCCCGCCTTTTTCCGCAGTACGAGATGCGTGGATTGATCGGACGCGGTGCGATGGGTGCCGTCTATCGGGCGCGGCATGCGGCGCTGGACCGGGACGTGGCGATCAAACTCCTGCCGCTCGAAGTCAGCGTGGACAAAGCGTTCGCCGACCGTTTCGTGCGGGAGGCGCGAGCCATGGCGAAGCTGAGCCATCCGCACATCATCGGCGTTTTCAATTTTGGCACGACGAAAGAGGGCCACCTGTTTTTCGTCATGGAGTACGTCGAGGGCGCGAACCTGTCGCAGATCATCCGCAGCGAGGGGCTGGCACCGGATCAAGCGCTGGTTCTCACCGGGCAGGTTTGCACGGCGCTCGCTTACGCGCATGGGAAAGGCGTCATCCATCGCGACATCAAGCCGGCGAATGTGATGGTGTCCACCGAGGGCACGGCAAAAGTCACGGATTTCGGACTCGCGCGGCTCGACGGTGCGAACACGGAACAGTACGGCCAGACGGTCACCGGCACGATCATGGGGACGCAGGAATACATGTCGCCCGAGCAAAAACGCGGGATGGATGTGGATCATCGGGCAGACATTTACAGCGTGGGCGTGATGCTCTACGAATTGCTGTGCAAGGAGCCGCCGCAGGGATCCTTCGAGCCACCGAGCCAACGCGTGGGCTGCGATGCGGGAATCGACCAGATCGTCCTCAAGGCGATGCACCGCACGCCGGAAGGTCGCTACCAATCGACGACGGAAATGAAGACAGACCTCGACGCCGCGTGGCAGCGGCAGGTCTCGGGTGCGCAGTCTTCCGCAGCGTCGCCACGTCGTGAGCCTCAGCCGCCAATCAATCGCGGCGGCCCGAGCCCGGAGACGTCTTTCGTTCCGGCGGAAAACTCCCACGCTGGCCGGATCGTTGCGTTGTTGTTGGTGGTGCTCCTGGCCTGCTGCGCGACCTACTTTTTTTACGTCCATAAAAAGCCCCCTACCGAGTTGATGGCGGAGGAAGCACCGACTCCGACACCGGTCCCCGCACCCGCCGATGAGCCCTTCGGCCCGCCCATCCCGCCTGACTTCAAGCCACCCGAAACTACGCCTGCCGCGACTTCCCCCGATGCCGACAAGACGGCAATGCAACCGAACGCGGACGGCACCCATGCGCCCGCTGGCGAGCCAACGACACCTGAGATTACTCCCGCCGCACCCACGCCCAAGAGCGCCATGGAGAAATGGCTCGACGACATCGACAAGACGCAGCAGGAGGCGTTTCAGGCGCAGGTGATGAAGCCCTACACGGCGGGTTTGGAGGAACTGCGGAAGCTCTATCTCGCCGCGCTCGACGCCGGACAGGCGCGGGCGGCCGCGACCGGCAAACTCGATCAGGCGCTGATCTGGAATGACGAGCGCAATGTCTTCGCGGAGACGGGCGCCATCGAAGCGGATGACGACTCCACGCCGGCGCCGCTCCGGCCATTGCGCACCGAGTTTCGCCAAAAGCTCGCCCAGCTCGAAAGCGTGCGTGCGAGCCGGGCCAAACCGCTCCTCGCTAACTACGATTCGATCCTCCAAAAGAACATCGCCCTTCTCACCCAGCGCGACCGGATCGCCGACGCGCTGCTGCTCAAAAACAAGCGCGCGGAGATCGCCAAAGCGTGGCTGGAGATGCCGGCGGGCAAAGCGACGGTGAAACCGTTCGCGACCAAGGACCGGCCGTTTGTGAACACGCTCGGGATGAAGTTCGTCCCGGTGCCGATCACTGGCGGACCAACGGACAAGCAACGCGTGCTTTTCTGCGTGTGGGAGACGCGCCTGCAGGACTACGAGGTCTTCGCCACCGAGACCGGGCTCAAGTGGGAGAAAACGAAGGAACCATTGCTGCCCATGGCCGGAATGAGTTGGAGCGACACGCAGGCTTTTTGTGCCTGGCTCACCGAGCGGGAGCGGAAAGCGGGCAAGTTGGCGGCGAACGAAAGCTACCGGCTGCCGACGGACCACGAATGGAGCTGCGCGGTCGGCATCGGCGGGCAGGAGGACGCGGCGAAAAGTCCTGCGGAAAAGAACGGAAAAATCCTGGACACCTATCCGTGGGGAAGCACATGGCCACCGCCGGCCGGGGCGGGAAATTTTGCTGGAAAGGAAATGGAGCCGGCGGTGGAAGCAAAGAAATATTCCTGGTTAAAACAGGCGTTGAGTGACTACCGGGATGCGTTTGTCGAGAGGTCACCCGTGGGCAGTTTCGCGGCGGATCGTTTTGGTCTCTTCGACCTCAGCGGGAACGTGATGGAATGGTGCGAAGACTGGTCCGACGGCACCCAGCGGAAACGGGTCATGCGGGGCGCGTGGTGGGGCGCGGATCGCAAATCGTATTTTCTCTCGGCGGGGCGCGCGGGTGTTGAACCGGCCAACACTTTCGGCCAAAACGGCTTCCGCATCGTGCTCGCGGCCGCATCCACCGCCGCGCCAGTCCCGGCGCAGCCGCAGATGGCAGAGGCATCCAGCCCGGCGCTCGCTGCACTCGTCGAATCGTCCGTTCGCAATCCAAGCGACACGGTAATCGCCATGAAGGCGGCAGCCTTGCAGGTCTGGTTCGGGCGCACCGCGGACTACGTCGCCACCCGCGACCGCATGCTCAAGTGGGCCGCGGGGACCGACAATTTCGCCACGGCCGAGCGGGTCGCCAAACTCGCCAGCTTCACCCCGGTCGCGGAACCGCGCGTCCGGGAAGCCGCGCTCACTTTGGCTCGGCGAGGCGTGGAATTGGGGCGGAACGACAATAACCTTGCGTTTTTTCGGATGTCCCTCGGCATGGCGGAATACCGCAGTGGCAACTACGCCGCCGCAGAGAAGGCCTTCGCGGGTGCCATCGAGGTGGCCCCCAAGGCCGGTAAGTGGACCCTGGCCAAAATCAGCTGCACCTCGGGCTACTTCCGGGCCATGTGCGCTTTCAAGCAGGGCAACCCGACCGTGGCCCG
>JANXWQ010000135.1 GCA_025351065.1 Chthoniobacter sp.
TCGCGGGGAAACCGAACCGCTTGGCCTGCCATCCGACTCGCTTCGCGGACGAACCCAGCCGCATTGCCTGTGACCCAACTCGCTTCGCTGGCAAACCGACTCGCCTGGCCTGCCATCCGGCCCGCTTCGCGGGCAAACCAATCCGTTTTTTCCACCAGTCAGGCCGCAATACCGCGCGATCTGCCGCATCCCTCGGTAGCGGCAGTTACTCCTCGACGCGGTAGAGGTGCGTTTTGCTGCGGAGGATGAGTGCTTTTCCCGCGACGGCGGGCGAGGCCATGAAGCCGGTGCCGAGCTGGTTTTCGGCGAGCACTTTGAACTCACGGCCGGGCGCGAGGACGGTGACTTTGCCTTCCTCGTTGCAGGCGTAGATGCGGCCGTCGGCGAAAATCGGCGCGGCGGAAAAGTTGCCGCCGATGCGCTGCGACCAGACGACCGTGCCGGTTTTCGCCTCGACGCAGCTCGCGATGCCGCCGTCGTTGATGAGGTAAAGCAGGTCGCCGTCGAGCAGCAGGGAGGGCTTGTTGGGTGCGCCTTTTTTCAGCCGCCAGGCGACCTGCGATTCGTCGAGCGCGCCGCTGCCGCCGAGCTTGAGCGCGAAGACTTCGCCCTGCGAAAAGCCGGCGGCGATGAAGACCATGCCGAACCCGGCGACGGGCCGCGCGGCGGCGCTGTGGTGCGCGGGGTCGTCGATGCGCCACAGCTCGTGGCCGGTGCGCGGGTCGTAGCCGTAGTGCGCCTTGGCCCCGCTGCTGAGGAGCACGGGCGCGGGGCCGTCGAGCACATGCGGGGTGCCGAAGGCTTTGCGCCAGTCGCCGTCGGCCTCGGGCTTGCCGTCCTTGAGGTCTTTGTAATCCACGGAGCGCGGCGTCTCCCACGCGGTCTTCCCGGTTTTTTTGTCGAGCGCGACGATGAACTGGTGGTCGCTGCCGTCGAAATTCAAAATCAGCAACCCGTCCCACACGATGGGCGACGAGCCCGCGCCGCGGAAATGATTGCACACAAAATCGGTGCGCTCCCACAGCTTCGCGCCCGTCTTCGTGTCGAGGCAGGCGATGCCCGGCGAGCCGAAGCTGACATACAAGCGCCCTTCCTCGATAACCGGCGTGGGCGAAGCGTAGCTATTGAACTTGTGGCAAAACTGCGGCGTGGCGATGTGGAACAGCACGTCGTCGCGCAGGATTTTGCCGGTGTCCTTGTCCACGCACACAGCGGAGAGTTCCGTTCCCTCCTCGGTGGCCGTGGTCAGCCAGATTTGCGATCCCCAGATGACGGGCGAAGACCACGCCTTGCCATGAATCGCGGTCTTCCATTTCACATGCTCGTCTTCGCCGAATTTCACCGGCAGCCCGGTGGCGGCGCTATGGCCGTCGCCGGCCGGGCCGCGGAACTGCGGCCATTCGCCGGCGGCGAAAAGGGTGGCGGCGGAAAAAAGGAACGCGGCGAGGGCGGGGCGGAGCAACATGGCCGCAAGCTACCGGGAGCGGCCCGCGTTTCCAGCCGCGAATTTTTGGCGCTGGCTCAATTTCACGGCGGGGCGGTTATTTTTTTAACGCAGAGACGCAGAGGCGCAGAGATCGCAGAGGTTTGGCTGCCGAAATCCTTCTCTGCGATCTCTCCGCCTCTGCGTCTCTGGGTTTTCAAAAAAATGCAGCGATCCACCAAGACGAGCCCGAATTTTTGCCGCCCGCCGAGACAGCGCCGCGAGGGGATTATCCGTTGCTGAGTGTTTGCGGGCGTTTATTATCAGGGCGGTGATCCCCTCGCGCCTCAGCAACCACCTCCGCCGCTTCAGCACCCGCCTGCGGGCGATGCTGACGGGGGCGGTGCTTTTTCCCGTCGCGGTTTTCGCCGGGCCGCAGGAGCAGCGCACGCTGCCGGATTTCGACAAACGCCCCGCCGCCGAGGCCGCGCCGGTCGCGCCGGAAAAAGCGGCGGCCGCCACACAACTGCGCGCGCGGCTGCGCGGGGCGCGGGTGGAAATGGACGCGGTCTCGGACGCGCCGGAGTTCGTGGGCTCGCCGCACGAGTTTCTCACCGGCCCGGCGGGTGAGGGCCGCGCGGTGCCGCGGGCGCGGGTGCAGGCGCGGCGGGCGGACGAGCCGCATCGCGAGCTGAAGGCGTTCCTCGACGAATACCGTCCGCTCTTCGGCCACGGCTCCGAGGTGCTCGCGGGCGCGCTGGTAAAGCGCGACTACACCAATGCCCACAACGGCCTGCGCAGCGTGGTCTGGCAGCAGCAGGTGGACGGCGTGCCGGTCTTCGGCGCGCTGCTCCAGTCGCACGTCACGCGGCGCGGCGAACTCGTGAATGTCGCCTCCCATTTTCTCACCGACCCCGCCGCCGCCGCCACGCGCGGAACCCCGCGCCGCGCCGCGCTGCTCGCGGTTCCCACGATCCCGGCGCGCGAGGCCGTGGCCGTGGCCGCACGCCACATTGGCGAGGCCGTGCAGGCGGCTGATCTCGCGCCGCAGGACGCCCCGGCGGGCGCGGAGAAAAAGCAAAGTTTTCACGCGGCGGCGCTGCGCGATGCGACGGCGCATTTCACCTGGCTGCCGATGGACAAAGGCAGCGCGCGGCTCTGCTGGGAGGTCGTGCTCACGGGCCGGAAGACGGGCGAAATGTTTCGCCTGCTCGTGGACGCGGAGACGGGCGTGCCGCACCTGCGCCACTGCCTGACGAACTACATCAGCGAGGCGACCTACCGCGTTTTCACCGGCGACAGCCCCACGCCCATGCGGCCCAGCCTGGCCACGCCCGGCACCGCGCAGCCGGCGGAAGACACCCGCGCGCTGGTCACGCTCAGCGCGCTGAATCTCACGGCCTCGCCGAACGGCTGGATCAACGACGGCGTGAACGAGACGCGCGGCAACAACGTGGACGCGCACCTCGATCTCGACGCCAACAACCTGCCCGACACGCCGCGCCCGCAGGGCTCGCCGGATCGCGTCTTCGACTTCCCGCTCGACCTCACGCTCCAGCCCAGCACCTACCGCGACGCCGCGGTGACGCAGCTTTTTTACTGGTGCAACTGGATGCACGACAAACTCTACACGCTTGGTTTCACGGAAGCGTCGGGCAATTTCCAGAACGACAACTTCGGCCGCGGCGGCGCGGGCAACGACGCCGTGCAGGCCGACGCGCAGGACGGCTCGGGCACGGACAACGCGAACTTTTCCGTGCCCAGCGACGGCTCGCCGGGCCGCATGCAGATGTACACTTTTTCCGCGCCGAGCCCCACGCGCGACGGCGATCTCGACGCCACGGTCATCCTCCACGAGTACACCCACGGCCTGAGCAACCGGCTGGTCGGCGGCGGCGGCGGCATCAGCGCCACGGTGACGATGGGCATGGGCGAAGGGTGGTCGGATTTCTACGCGCTCGCGCTGCTGAGCAGTGCGGGCGAAGACCCGAACGGCAACCACATCGTGGGCGGCTACGTGACGAAAGGGTTCAACGGGCTAACGCAAAATTACTACTACGGCATCCGGCGCTACCCGTACTCGACCGACCTCACGAAAAGTCCGCTGACCTTCAAGGACATCGACGCCACGCAGGCCAGCGGCCATGCGGGCGTGACGCGCAGCCCGGCCATCGGCAACACCGCCACCGAGGTGCACAACATGGGCGAGGTCTGGTGCGTGACGCTGTGGGAAGTGCGGGCGAATCTGATCGCCAAGTACGGCTTCGCCGGCAACCAGCTCACGCTCCAGCTCGTGACCGACGGCATGAAGCTCTCGCCGTCGAACCCGAATTTCCTCCAGGCGCGCGACGCCATCATCCAAGCCGACCTCGTGGACAACGCCGGCGCGAACAAGGACGAGCTGTGGGCCGCCTTTGCCAAACGCGGCATGGGCGCGAGTGCGACCGCGCCCGCCAGCTCGACGAGCGTGGGCGTGTCCGAAGCCTACGATTTGCCGGACGATCTCAACGTCACGCCCAACACCGGCTTCGCATCCGACGGCCCGGTCGGCGGCCCGTTCACGGTCACGACGAAAACTTTCACGCTCAAAAACAACGGGGCCGCGAGCCTCCCGTGGACGGCCACCGCGCCGTCGTGGATCACCCTTTCGGCGACCTCCGGCACGCTCGCGCCCGCGGCCACGCTCAACGTCACCGCCACGCTCAACGCCAGCGCCTACGCTTTGCCCAAGAGCGTCAACGACGACACCATCGCCTTCACCAACACCGTCAGCGCCCGCACGCTGCCCCGCGCCGCTGCGCTCTACATCGGCCAGCCGGATTACTTCACTGAGCTGTTCAACGCCACCTCGCCCAACGACACGGCCAACAAAACCTTTACCTTCACTCCAAACGCCTCAGACGCCCGGTACTCCGTCACCCGCATCGCCGCGACCGCCTTTCCCTCGGACACCAGCACCGGCACGCTCCTCTCGCTGACCGACGACGCCTTCGCGCCCGTCACCCTAGCCAGCGGCGCGAGCGTACAACTCTACGGCACGAGCTACACGACCTTTTACGTCGGCAGCAACGGCTACGTCACCTTTGGCTCCGGCGACATCGAGTGGGTGGAATCCTACTTCACGCATTTCAACAAACCGCGCATCGCCGCACTTTTTCGCGACCTTGATCCCAGCGTGCGCGGCACGATCAGGTGGAAGCAGTTTGCCGATCACGTCGCCGTGACCTGGCAGGGCGTTTCGGAATATGGAACCGGACCCATCAACTCGAACAATTTCCAAATCGCGATGTTTTTCGACGGGCGCATCCGCATCACCGTCCTCACCAGATCCTCGACCAAAGGACTCATCGGTCTCTCCCGCGGGCTGGGCTTTCCGGCGGGTTTTGTGAAAAACGATTTCACCACGTATCCCGCACCCGCCATCGCCATGACGCTGCCGGCCAGCGTGGGTGAAGGCGCGGGCGTGCTCTCGGGCCAGGGCGTCATCACCCTCGCGCAGCCCACGGTCGCGGCGCTCACCGTCGCGCTCGCCTCCGGCAATCCCGCCGCCGTGACCGTGCCCGCCTCGGTCATCGTCCCCGCCGGGCAGAGCAGCGCGACCTTTTCGCCCACGGTCATCGACGACACCAAAATCAACGGCACCCACACCGCCACTATCACCGCGACCGCCACCGGTTGGCTGCCGGCGAGCCAGATCATCAGCGTCATCGACAACGAAAACACCAACCTCGCGATCACCCTCGCCAACGTCGCCGAGGGCGGCACCGCCGCGGGCACCGTGAGCATCTCCGGCACGCTGCCCGCGGCCCTCACCGTCGCGCTCATTTCGGAAAATCCTGCGCGCGTGACCGTGCCCGCCACGGTCACGATTCCCGCGGGCTCCACCAGCGTCGGCTTCACCAC
>JANXWQ010000187.1 GCA_025351065.1 Chthoniobacter sp.
CGTCCATCGTCGCGGCGTCCTCTGCGGCGCTCAGGCGGGTGACCAGCACGCCGCGCTTCGCCAACTCCTTTGACCCGACCGCCATGCTGACGGTGAACATGACCGGGAGCGCCACCGGCACGGCGCTCATGAGCAACACGAGCATGAGCGAAACCATTTCCAAGAGCGGCACGCCGCGGATGAGCGACAGCACAATCACCACACCCAGCAACGCGCCGACGATAACCAACAGCCAGCGCACGACCTTGGCGACGACCGCTTCGATGTGGAGTTTGGGGCGCGCCTCCTGTACGAGCTGGGTGGTGCGGCCGAAATAGGTCTTTGCCCCGGTCAGCATGACCACGCCGTTCCCCTCGCCCCGGCGGACGATGGAGCCGGAGGCGAGAACCTCGCCGGAGGCCTTGTCGGCGTCTATTGACTCACCAGTGAGCGCGGACTGGTCGATGCTCAACGTTCCGGTAAGAAGTTTCACGTCAGCTGGGATGATGTCACCGGGCCGCACCCGAACAATATCGCCGGGGACAAGTTCACGGGCCGGGATGACCTGCCAGGTCGAATCACGCCGAACGCGTGCATTGACCTGCAACCGTCGCCGCAATGCCTCGACGACGCCGGCGGCTCGTCGCTCCTGCATGAAGCTCAAGACCGCATTGAGCACGAGCAACGCGCTGACCACCGCGAGGTCCGAATACTTTCCGAGCGCGGCGGACAGTACCATAATCAGTTCGAGCATCCACGCCGAGATTCCCCAGAACTTCCGAAGAAACGCGCGAACCGGGTGCTCTCTTGTTTCGGTCACTTCGTTGTAACCGTGCTCTTTGCGGCGGGCATCCACGTCCGCGTGCGAAAGCCCCGCGACGGGGGCTACTTTGAGCGTGGCGAGCGCGTCGGGAACAGATGCGGTTTGCATCGTGAATATTCTCTCCAGGCGCTGCCCAGGTGCATACGGAGAAACGACCCATGATATGCGGGCTGCGAGATGATTCTCATCGCCGGTCGATCACTCCGGAAAGGTGTTTCAATGACCCTTCACCACCGCAAGCACCAACCCAATCGCGCCCGACAGGATCACCAGCGAAGACGAAATGATCGGGGCTTGTCTGGAAAGCCACGAGAGTCGTCCCTTGCCGCCTGCAAATTGGCTGAGGCCGATGACCACCGCGAGGCCGACGCCGACCAGCGTCACGGCCAGCCCGATGCTGAATCCCGCGACGAGGAGCAGGCCGTTGGCGGTGCGCGAGACAGACAGGGAGAGCAGCATGACGGTAATGGCCGCCGGACAGGGGATTAGGCCGCCCGCACCGCCGAAGGCGATCACCTGCCAGGGGGATGGACGGCTGCCTTCGGCGACGTATGCGGGGAGCGTTGCGGCATGGGCGCGGGCGTGTTCGTCATCGCTCATGTTGTCATGGTCATGATGATGGCCCTCCGGCTCGTGAACCTCGAACGGCAACCATTCGGTTTCCTCCCCGCCCACGTGAAGGACGACCTCGGCCTTGAATTCGTGCGGTTCTGCCGGCGCAACGTCGCTAAGCCAGATGAGCTTTGCCCCATCGGGCGCAGAGAGGTGAAGGATTTCTTTGCGGCCGCCTTCCCGGAGTATTTCCACCCGTGCTTCCGCAATCGCGCGGGCGGCGTCGAGCGTCAGGCGCATTCGCTCGCCCGCCGGGGTGTCGATGATTTCGATGACGCCTGATCCGAGCCGCCCTTTGATAGGTTGCGGGTCGGGGGCATGGGAGTGACCGTGTTCATGCGAATGAGCATCTGATTGCGCACGCCGCATGAGGCGAAGACGCTTGCGAAGCAGCCAGCAACCAAGCACCATGACGATCGCGCCGCTGGCGACCGACAGCCAGCGGGCCGCTTGATCCGTGAATGCTTCGCGGCCCAGCCACACCGCCCCCACGGAGAGTCCGATGACGACGATGCTGTGCGTTACGGCGACGGATAACCCGAGCAGTACGGCGTCCGTCTTCGTGCCCTTGGTGCCGATGAGGTACGCGGCGGTCAGTGTTTTGGCATGTCCCGGCTCCAGCGCGTGCAATGCGCCCAGGGCGACGGCGGACGGAAAGTAGACAGTGGATACATCCATGACGATACTCCTTTAGGTCGCGGCGGGTAAAACCGACGCGAGCCGGTAGATGATACTATACTGGAGTGGAGTATCAAGACGTCGGCAGTATTGAAGCAGGATTGAAGGAGCAGCGGTGTCGCACACGATACGGGATCGGGTCAAATTGTTGGGAAGAGTGCGGCGGATTCGCGGCCAGGTGGAAGCCCTCGAACGCGCCATCGACCAGACGCACGATTGCCACGATATCTTGCAGCAAATCGCCGCGTGTCGCGGTGCCGTCAATGGACTGATGGGGGAAGTGCTCGAAGGCCACATTCGTGAACATTTAATCGACCCGGACCGCGCACCGACCAAGGCCGAAGGAGAGGCACTTTCGGAACTAGTGCAGGTGTTGAAGCGGTATTTGAAATAGTGAGATTCCTATGACAGCGGCGGCATCGCCTCCCAGAGAAGATTCGCTGATGACGGTGGCACATTAAAAGGGGGTCACCACGGTGGTGACCCTTTGTCCGCTTCCAAACGGATCAAGGCGTCGCATGTCGCGCCGGTTCACTGGCCGGCGTCACTGGTCGGGTGGCCGGAAGAACCTTCAATGACTGGGCGGCAATTTGCCCTTGGCGGCTGTAGTCAATGGACTCGGCCAGGATCCGGGCCGACTCCTGTGCGGCGTGGAATCCCATCGAGTTCTCGGACGAGACGAAGTCCAGTCTCCATTGCGCCTTACGCTGCAGGGCGAGCGCGGGCATGAGATCGCCCACGGTGGCCCCGTTGGCTTTGGCGACCTTGATCGCGTCCAACATATCCACCAGGGCCGTTCCCGATCGCTCAATCAGAGCGTGGTTGCGATCTTGAATCGTCTGCACGCGAGCCGCGAGTTCGCTCTCGGGGTTCGGGTGGCACTGTTGGCAGGCGCGGTTGATGTTCAGCATGGGACTGCGCACCCAATGGTCGCTGACCTTTAGTGCCCCGTCACGCGTGTAGGGCATGTGACAATCGGCGCAGGCGACTCCTGCGCGGGCGTGCGTTCCCTGGCTCCATGTCTCGAACTCGGGGTGCTGGGCCTTATATAGGTGCGCGCCGGTTTCGCCATGCGCCCAGTCATAGAACGGCTCGCCGCCGGGAAACTTGTGTTCGTCGTAGAACTTTTCGATCTGCTCGACCTTTAACCCGTTCGCCCACGTGTAGAACAGCGTCTCTTTGGGCCCGCAGTAATACTCGACATGGCACTGGCCGCAGACGAACGATCGCATTTCCTGGCGCGTGGCGTCACGATTAGGATCGTACGGCTCCTTGCGCAACGAGGTCCGCCAACGCTCGATGCTCGCCAGGTGCGGTAGCGGTTCGGCGCTCTCCGCCAGCCGCTGGATGCCAACCAGAAAGCCGGGCCGAGTCACTCTCAACTCCATGCTGCTGGGGTCGTGGCAGTCGACGCAGGAGACGGGGTGTGCCTTCGGCTCTTTGTTCTTCGAGCCGTCCGGGGTTTTCTTCACTTCGTCGCTGGCCTGCTGGTAGGTCATCGCGCAAAGCGCTGTGAAGCCCTTCATCACGTCCCCGCCGCCGACCCGTCGGTACGTGGGGATAATGGAAGCGTGGCACTGGAGGCAGGCGCCGGGCTGGGGCTTTTTGGTTACCCGCTCGGTGTGCTCCTGATCGAAAAGCATGTAGGCGTGGCCGCGACGGTCGCGGTAATCGATGC
>JANXWQ010000205.1 GCA_025351065.1 Chthoniobacter sp.
CCATCGCTGGCGCAGGCCCGCAGTTGCAGGAACTTCGGCTGCTCGCAGAATCGCTCGGCATCGCGAAACGCGTTTCGTTTCCCGGCTTTCTGCCGCAGGAAAAATTGCGCGCGCTTTACGCCGCATCGCATCTCTTCCTGCATCCCAGCGAACTCGGCTCCGACGGCGATCAGGAAGGCGTCCCCAATGCCATGCTCGAAGCGATGGCCGGCGGCCTGCCCGTCGTCGCCACAAATCACGGCGGCATCCCCGAGGCCGTCGTGGACGGCATCAGCGGCCTGCTCACGCCGGAACGCGATGCACCCGCCCTCGCGCAATCGCTCCTCGCCCTCGCCCGCGATCCCACGCGCTACGCCGCCATGAGCGCCGCCGCCGCCGCCCGCGTCTCCACCGAGTTCGCCCTCGCCACCCAGACCCGCGCGCTCGAAGCCATCTATCGCGAAGCTCTCGCGCGCTAAATAAATCCCAGCGCCCAAGCTATAGCATGGGTAAATGCGAAAACACCGCGGATTGGAACCCCGTTTTTCTTCATGCGATGCAGAGAAAAAGAAAACCCGGAGCCGCATGACACGGCTCCGGGGTTCGGGAAGACAACGATTCCGCGGCGGACTTACTTCAGCGCGGCGAGGTAGTTTTCCTCGGCCTGCGCCCAGTTGATGACGGCCCAGATGGCTTTGAGGTAGTCCGGCCGGCGGTTCTGGTAGTGCAGGTAGTAGGCATGTTCCCACACGTCGATGCCGAGCACCGGCGTGCCCTCAATGCCAGCGACGGCTTTGCCCATCAGCGGACTGTCCTGATTCGCGGTGGAGCCGATGGCGAGCTTGCCGTCGCTCACGTAGAGCCAGGCCCAGCCGGAGCCAAAGCGGCCCACGCCCGCGGCGTTCAGCTTTTCCTTGAGCTGCTCCACATCGCCGAAAGTCGCGGTGATCGCCTCGGCGAGTTTGCCCACCGGTTTGCTGTCGCCGCCGGGCGTCAGGAGTTTCCAGAAAAAGCTGTGGTTCACGTGGCCGCCGCCGTTGTTGCGCACAGCGGTGCGGATGGCTTCGGGCAGTTTGTCGAGGTGCTGGATGAGCAGCTCGGCGGGGTGGCCGGCCTCCGCAGGCGCGCTTTCGAGCGCCTTGTTGAGGTTCGCGACGTAGGCGGCGTGGTGCTTGTCGTGATGAATCTCCATCGTCTTCGCGTCGATGGAAGGTTCGAGCGCAGTGAAGGGATACGGGAGTGCGGGTAGTTCGTGGGCCATGATGTGTGGTTGGTTGTGGCCTCGCGATATGGAGGCCGGTTTTTTGATTTCGTGCGGATGATGGAAAGTGGATGCCTGCTTGGCAAGCGGGGCGTTGGCGCGGCGGCTGCGGTTATTTTGAAAACGCAAAGGCGCAGAGGTCGCAGAGATTTTGCAGCGGAATCTTCTCTGCGCTCTCTGCACCCTTGCGTCTCTGCGTTTTCAAAAAAAAGACCGTGGTTCGTGAAGCCAGGTCGCGGGCGTTGGCCCGCGCAGTTTTCCGCTTTGAAAACGGTTTCCGTCTTGAGCTTGCACATCCGGCCCGCCATTCATCTGCGCCTTCATGGACACGCAGATCAAATCCCTCGGCCCGTGCGAAATCATCTCGCCGCTGCGCCATCGCGGCGGGGTGGAGGTCACTTTCAAAACCGACGCGGAGCGCGTGCTTTTCGACCACCGCATGTCGCCGGGCGAAGTGCCGCAGCCGCCGCTCAGCTTCGAGGTCGCCGGAGCGCGCGAGAAAATTTTCTTCAACCCCGCGAAAACCACCGCCGGCATCGTGACCTGCGGCGGGCTGTGCCCAGGATTGAACGACATGATCCGTGGCATCGTCACCCAACTGCACCTGCGCTACGGCGTCACGAAAACCTACGGCTTTCGTTACGGCTACGAGGGGTTGATCCCGCAGTACGGGCACACGCCCATGATCCTCAAGCCCGAGTCCGTTTCGCAAATCCACAGCTTCGGCGGCAGCATCCTCGGCACCTCGCGCGGGCCGCAGGACGTGGGCGAAATGGTGGACTTTCTCGAGGAGCTGAGCTGCGACATTCTCTTCGTCGTTGGCGGCGACGGCACGCTGCGCGGAGCCTACGCGCTGACCGAGGAGATCGAGCGGCGCGGTTTGAAAAAGGCCATCGTCGGCATCCCGAAGACGATTGATAACGACATCATGTTTCTCGACAAGTCGTTCGGCTTCGAGACCGCGTTTGGCGTCGCCGTGCAGGCGCTGAAATGTGCGCACATCGAGTCGCTCGGCTCGATGAACGGCGTGGGCGTGGTGAAACTCATGGGCCGCGATTCCGGCTTCATCTCGTGCTACGCCGCGCTCGCCGGTTCGAACGTGGATTTCGTGCTTATCCCCGAGGTGCCTTTCCAGCTCGACGGCGCGCGCGGGCTGCTCGAATCCCTGCGCTACCGGCTGGCGCGGCACAAGAACGCGGTCATCGTCGTGGCCGAGGGTGCCGGGCAGGAGCTGCTGCAAGCCGAGGACGCCACCGATGCCAGCGGCAACAAACGGCTCGGCGACATCGGCCTTTACCTCAAAGACCGGATCAACGCCTTTTTCAAGGAGCGTAAAATCGAGTGCAACCTGAAGTACATCGACCCCAGCTACATGATCCGCAGCGTGCCCGCCAACGCCGCGGACAACTTCTACTGCTCCCAACTCGCCCAGCACGCCGTCCACGCCGCGATGGCTGGAAAAACGGGCCTGCTCGCGGGCCGTTGGCATGGTGCGTTCGTCCACATCCCCATCCCGCTCGCCACGCAGGGCCGCCGCAAGGTTGATCCGCAAAGCGAGCTCTGGCACGCCGTCCTCGAAAGCACGGGCCAGCCGGTGCGGCTGTCGTAGCCGCGTCGCGGCACGGCGCCTACTCCTCCTCGCTCACCGTGAAGGTCACGTTCGTGATCCCGGCCACCGAGAGCGCGTCGAGCACGTCCACCGTGCGGCTGTATTTCGCCTGCGGCTCGCTGACCACCGTCACCATCGTCGGCGTCTTGGATTGGTCGCCCGCCTGCTTCAGCCGCGTGAGCGTGTTCTTGAGCGTCGGCATGGTGCGGCTCGCGGGCGTGTCCATCGGCTCATCGTTCAAAGTAACCTCGCCCGCTTCGCTGATGGCTATGACCATCTCATCCACCATCTCCGTCGGCCCGCTCGTCTCGGCGTTGCCGGGAAGCTGGGTGTTCAGCTCCTTCTCCACCTTCACCTGGCTGGCCATGACCATGAAGAACAGCATGATGACAAAGACCACGTCGATCATCGGCGCGATCTGGAAACCGATCATTCCTTCCTTCGCATTCAGGTCGAGGCGCTTCATGGGTCAGTCTTTGTTAGATGCGGAGAAAGAGATGTCGCTTACCCCTGCTTCCGCTGCCGAATTCATGGCGCGCGAGACACTCATCGCCGAGGCCTCGCGGTCGCCGCGAATCACCACGCGAAACGTGGGATTCGCCGAGCGCGTGATCTTGGCTTCGCCCACCTTTTTGGCCGCTGCGAGCGCCTTGGCAAGGTCTGACGGCTCTGAAAAATGTTTGTCATCCACGATGTAGTCCGCCTTCTTTTTCGCGGCATCCCAACGCACATTGATAATGGCTTCGGCGCGGGCGTTGTCTTTTTTCAAGGCATCGGGTGCGAGCGGCAGCTTGATGGACGTGTCCACCTTTAAGACCTGTGCGGTCGTGATGCTCATGAAAAAAATGAGCAGCACCAGCAGCACGTCGATCATCGGCGCAATCTGAAACTCCGGCTCGCCCTCACCTCCGCCTCCGCCGCCGGCCATGTTAGTTAGTCCTCCGGTTCATGTTATCTGTAATGGCCGTATCAGGCGTTCGTGGTGTGGCCGTGCGGTTGCTGCTCTTCGTGGCCGACCCAGTTTGGCGTGGCGGCGTAAAGCGCCTCGTCGCCGATATGCGCTCCGGCAAACTGGTCATAAGGCATCTTGCGGAAGAGCAGTGACATGGTGTCCTGGATGTCGTGGAGGGCCTTGATCGCGCGGTTGCGCAGCACGTAATAACCGAAGAAGGCCGGAATTGCGATAAACAGGCCGCTCGCCGTCGCCACTAGCACTTCGCCGATCTTGCCTGAAAGCGCCGACGGGTCGCCGATGCCGCTGCCGCTGAGTACGGAAAACGCACCCATCATTCCTGTGACCGTGCCCAACAGACCGATCATGGGTGCGCAGACGCCGATGACGGACAGGTAACTGATGTAAGTATTCAATTGCGAGTTCTCTTTGGCCAGTTCACCGATCAGGCCGTCCTCGACAACCTGCTTTCCTTCACCAAGCAAGCCCACCGACACCCGGCATACATTGGTGAAAGGCGATGGGTTTGTTTTGCAGTAGTTATAGGCTCCCACGTAATCCCCGTGCCGGAACAAACCCTTCACCGCAGCCACATGCTGCGGTGGCATAACGCGCTTCATCCCCGTGCGGATGACCCCGTCGCCGATGAGGTATAATGTGGCAATCGAGCACGCGGCGATGGGAAACATAACCCAGCCTCCCTCCCTAATTCTTTCCCACAGCGTTTTTTCATGCACCACGGGTGCGGCTTCGCCTTTCGGCGCTTCGGCGGCGGGGGTCTGGGCTTGGAGGCTGGCGACGACACAGAAAAGGCCGGCCGTGAGCAGCGAGAGGAGGTAGGCGTGTTTGAGTTTCATAGGCTGTTGGTTGCTTGGAGAGGTTGGTGAAGGGTTGCGGACTTATTTCGGCGGGGCGAGGGCTTTCTCGCGTTTGGCGACTTTTGCCAGTTCGGTCCTGGCTTCGGCAGCCTGGGCCGAGGAGGGGAATTCCTTGAGCAGCCCATCCAGCGCGGCCTTGGCGCGCACCAGGTCTTCCATGCCGTAGTAAGCCTTGGCGCTGCCGAGCATGGCCTGCGGGACGAGCAGCTTTTGGTTCGGATAAAAGACCGGGACTTGCAGGAAGGCGAGCAGCGCGGGCTCATACTGCTTGAGCGCGAGATGGCTCTGGCCCTTGTTCACTGAGGCGGTGGCGATGGTCTGCGGCTTGGTCGCGTCTTTCAGCACCTGGTCGAAAATCTCGACCGCCCTGGCGTGCTCCCCGCGCCGGGTCAGGCCCGCCGCCATGAAGACCTTGGCCGCGCGCACCGTCTCGGGATCGCCGGCGCTGCGGGCCAGGCTGTCGATGATCGGTTCGGAGTCCTTGTAATTACCCATCGCCTGGAGCGCCTCCAGCTTCAGCATCGCCGCCTCATCCCACCAGCTTCCCGGCGCATCACGGAAGGACTCATAGTATTTCACCACCGGCTCGATCTGGGCCAGCGCCTCGGGCAGTTTGCCCGCCACGATCAAGTCCGGCACCGTGCGCATCTGCGCTGGTTCGGGAAACTCCAGCTTGGCGATCTGCGCCAGCGCATAACCCACCTCGCCGGTCTGCACCGAAGCCTCCTTGTCCCCCGTGGCCGCCAATGGAATCTCAACCGTCGCCATGATCGTGTCCCCCTGCCGCCGCAGCCCTTTGGACACGATGACCTTGCCGTCTTTTAGCAAGATGTTCTGTGCCGAAAGCGGCGCGCTTGCAGCAAGGACTAACATCAGGCCGCCGGTTACAGTTTTTGCCAAAAAAAGATTCCGGCTCTGAATTCCGCAAATCCGTCTAAAAAACAGAAACGGAATTACGGAATTTTTCCAAATTACGGAAAAGCTGTCTGGCAACTGCGTTAGTCTCCAAGCGCCGCTCATGCCGCACCCCCCCATTCGGCTAGTTTCTTTTTGGCTTCCTCGGTCTCGGGAAACTTCACCAGCTTCTCGTTGCGCAGCATTTCCTTGAGGTTGTCGATGGCATCCTGCCGTTTGCCCATCTTATCAAAGCTGTCCGCCGCCTTTAAGTAGGACTTAGCCACCCACGGCAGATATTTCTGGTAAGCTACAAACACCCGCCGGTAAAGCGCGATGGACTCGGCATACTTGCCCTGTTGCGCCTCGATTTCCGCCAGTGAAAATACCGCGAACGCCGTCGATTCTCCGCGCCACTCGCGCACCGAGGCTACCTGCTCGAACAGTTTCTTCGCCTCGGGATACTGCTTGAGCGCGAGCAGCGTCTTGGCTTTGCCCACGGTGGCTTCCTTCACCTTGGAACTGGCGCCGATCTTATCCAGCGCATCGGTGAAAAGCTCTAGCGCCTGGGGGTAGTCCTTTTTGGCAAAGGCCACCTCGCCCAGCCCGACGTAGGCATAGTCGAGATAGTCGCTCTTGGGATAGTCATCCCTGAGCTTTTGGAAAAAGCCCGCCGCCTTTTCACGGTCGCCTCGGAAAAGGAGAAAGTCGCCGATTTGCGCCAATAGGTATGGGCTGAGATCCTCGGGCTTAAAGCGGTCCGCCATTTCCAGATACATCTTCTCCGCGTCGTCCTGCTTCTTAATGAGCTTCGCCAGCTCGATCTTCGCGTAGAGCAGCCGCGCCTTGGTGGTGGTGTTGGTGCTGTCTTCCAGCGGCGCGACCTGTTTCGCCAGTTCGGCGTAGGCGTCGTAGGGCGGAGCAGTGGCGGCGGGCGGCTCGGGCGGCGGCACGGGTGTGGCCGGGGCGCCTTGCACCGGAGCGGCGGGCCCGGGCGCGGACGGGGGGGCCGGGAGGCGCGGGCGTTTCGAGCAGAATTGCGCGAGCTGCTGGAGCAGCAGTTCGACGGCCTCGCGCTTCGGCTCGGCGAT
>JANXWQ010000216.1 GCA_025351065.1 Chthoniobacter sp.
CTGATCCAGCGCGAGGTCAAATTTTTTCTCCTTCAGAAACTGCTTGCCCATCTTCAGCCGCGCAAGGAAGCGCCAGCGCGAGACAGGATAGCGGTCCATCACCGCCTTGTAGAGATCCATCGCCGCCTGCAGCTCGCCCGCCTCGAACCGCGCATCGCCCGCATCGAGCAGCGCCTTCGCCTTTTTGTCATCCACAAGCGACGCCGCGCCGCCGAGCGCGGGTGCCTGGGAGAATGTGGAAGGTGTGCTGCAAAGGGCCAGCACACACACGCCTGCGACGATCGTCTTCTTCAGAATCTTGTTCATGGGTGAAAGTGTCCAATCCTCACCACTGGCAGGGAGGAACCTTAGAGCACGACCAAATATTGAGCGCCGCGGCAAAAGATCGTCCCATCTCCGGCGTTCACGCTCGCTACGAAAAGGCGCGGCAAGCCTCCTCCGCGCGTTGCCATTTCCCGCCTCAGAGCGCCGCCCGCGTGCGCGCCACAAGAGCGCTGTCCGGTGAGCCGGAGCCTCTCAGCTTGAACACGCTCGCGGCCAGGTAGCGGTTGCGCAGCGTCTCCGACATGTGGCCGGAATCCCCCAGCACAGCGGCGCAGAACTTGTAGTCGTGCGGGTCGGTGCCCTTGAGGTAGATCAATCGTTGCGCGGCGGCGATGAACGTCTTCGCATCCCCGTTGGCGTCGAGCCATGCGAGAGTCTTGCGCGCGGCCGTCAGCTTGTCGTGGGTCGCATCGGCGAAGATTTCTTCCACGGCATCGGCACCGTTCGCTTTCGGCGCGATGGATTCAAAGTCATCAATCTGCAGGCCTTTGTCCGCACCGCTGCTCGTGCGGAACATCGGAATGAACGCCGCGTTTTGCAGCAGCAGATAGCGCCGCGTCTCATCGTTGGTCGTGTGTGAAAAGGCGAAGTGCATCGCATTCGTGGTCGTCACGGCGTGCAGCGCGACGACGTTCGGCTTGCGCATCACCAGTTCGCCCGCACCAGCCATGATCGCATCCCACAGCGACTCCGGCGCGACGCCACGGCCCAGCATCTCCACGACTTGGTTGCTCGCCTGTTCCCACGAGTCTTCGCGAAGCGTCTTCAGCAGCGCCTTGGTCGCGCCCGCGTCCGGTTTGCCGTGCAGCCACTCGGCGGGGAGTTTTTTGAGAAGCTCCTGGTTGCGCCGCCCCGGACGGTCCGCCTCGGCGTCACCCTCGGCCGGATTCCCCGTCTCGTGCTGGAGCAGCGCGTAGGCGAGCGAGCGCAGCACGGGCTCGGAGTGCTCCCAGCCGATGGTCTGCAACGTGCGCCAACTGTTCGCCACGTAGATCGCCTTGTGCCCGATGTCGCGGAAATCCCGCGCACCGAAACGGCAGAACCGGTCCAGCACCTCCTGCGGCTTCGCGGCGCGCGCGAGACCGGCCGCGGCGACATCCGCCGCGGATTCGTCCCAATGCTCCATCGCGCTGGCGAAAAGCTCCGCCGCCTTGTCCGCGGGCGGCACGGCGGACTCGTCCACGACCGCGAGCTTCCAGTCCCCTTTGCGGCTCTGATCCGCCTGCGAGTTCTTGAAATAGTCGAGCGCCCAGAAGATCGGCAGCCAGCGGTCGGTCTCGGGCGAATTCTGGCTCGCGAGATGCGCGGCATTCACCACGAGGACGGCGTGAAACTTGAACCCCACCGGACGCGGCTGGATGTTCCGCACGCCCGCGAGAAACAGCGCGGCGAGCACCTCGCGGTAAGTCGTGCCGCCCTTGATGCGCGCGGCCACTTCCTCCAGCAGGCGTTCGCGCGGCGTGTCCTCGATCAGCCGCACGAGCGACTCGATCTCCGGGCGAAACTGCACGCTCTTCGGAGGCAGCTTCGCCTCCTCTGCGGACACCCGTGGGAGCCGGGCGAGAACACCGAGGCAATCCATTCCCACCAAAGCCCCGGCAGTGGCAACTCTGCCGAGGAACGAACGTCGCGGCAAATTGGCATTCATAGGCTGGAAAAGTCCGCCCAAGCCAGGCCGCTGGCAAGCCGCACTTTGTCTTCCGCGCGCCGCGGCTACCCGCCCTTCTTCATCCCGGCCATGCGCCGCTGGATTTCCTCGGGCGAAACGTCCTCGACGTGCGTGCCCAGATGCCAGTGATGGCCAAACGGATCGATGATTCCACCGCTGCGGTCACCGCGAATGCGGAGGCGGAATTCACGACGGAGCCCACGCTCAGCGCGCCGTACACGTATGACGCGGGCCACATCACTCGCGGGCGCGGTGAGTGGATCAATTCGGGGAAGAAC
>JANXWQ010000222.1 GCA_025351065.1 Chthoniobacter sp.
CGCACCTGCGGCTGGCTCCATCGCTTCCGCCGCTTGAGCAAAGACTTCCAATTCCGCACCGACTCTTCCGCAGCCTTCATCCTCAACTCCGCCTCCCGCCTGCTCATCTCACGCCTCGCGACCTGAAGGGACTTTCGATACATACTCTAAGGCTCCGGTTACTTCCGCAGGCGGAAGAACATCTTCGGCAGGCCCGTGGAGAAGGGCACCGGGCTCAGCCCGCCGACCACGGGAAACCAGCCGCTCAGATCCGTCGTCATTTCGAGCGTCGCGGCGCTGTCAAACCAATAGAGCACGGGCTGGCCGGCGGCATTGGAGAGGTTCAACTTGAATGGCTGTGCATAGGTCGCGGTGAGTTGCAGGTCGAAGCTGATGTCGCTGCTGTCGTTGGCCTGCTGATGGATTTCCACGGCGATGGTGTTCGTGCCGGCGACGAGTAATGCGGTCGGGATCGCGGTGTTGAGAGTCGCATTTTCCTGCGCGGTGCCGGTCACGAAGTAGTCGAACGCGGGATCGGTCGGGATGGCGACGGTGGCGGTGGTCGTGGCGGCGACGCGCTGGCCGTTGAGATAGACCACGCCGCCGTCGTCATAGATCATCGAAAGATTCAGCGCAGTGATCGCACTGGCGTCGGCGATGGTGAAGGTTCGGCGGAAGTAGGTCGTCGCATTTTTCTGGATGCCAGCGGTGACGGCATCGGTGTCGATGAAGGGAACGATCGTGGCCTCATCGCCTTCACCAGTCGGGACGGCGACGGTGCCGCCGCCATAGCCGAGTTGCGCGGGTCCGCTGGGCCATGCGGCATCGTTAAAAGCCACGGTGCGCCAGGCAGTGCCCTGGTTGGTGCCGTTGGCGAGATACTTCCACGTCGCACCCAGCGGGATCAGCGTCGGCGATGGCGTCGCTGGCAGTTTGAAATACCACGCTTCGCCAGTGACTTCGGCGTTCACCGGATTGGTGAGTGCCACGCGGATTAATCCATAGTTACCCGGCGAGGCGACGGCCGGCGATATGGTCTTGAGGGTTTCGCCGGGCGCGAAGTTAAGCGTGCCGCTTCCGAGCACGGTCTCGGCACCTCCGAAAGGATACGTTTTCCCAATGACGGCATAACTCACCGCAACGGCATTCGAGCTAAAGGTGCTCAGTCGCACGGTAAAGGTGCCGGGGTAGGCTGACGTGTCGCTTTGCGCCGGCGCATAGCTAGTGATGGCTACCCCGACGTTCGAGCCGGGCACGGGCATGAAGGGGGCGATGAGAGCGCCGTTCACGGCAGGATTCCAAGTGGTGTTCGTGGGATGATGCAGCGCGTCGGGTTGCGAAAGGTAGTTATTGTGGACGTTGAAGTATGGGTGGTTGGTGATCGCGGTGAGAGCGGTGGTTTCGTAAATCCACGCATTGGCCGCGGTGGCGTTCCACTGGCCGCTGAAGGCATCCTTGTAGAGGCTGTTTAGCACGATGGAGTTCTTCACTTCCATCGAGCCGTTATAGACGTAGCCCGCGCCATAGTTATCGCCCCAGCGGAGGCCGACCATGTTACTGGAGAAAAGGCAGCCATCCACGGAGGCATTGGGTCCGTCGGTGGTTGCAGCCTCGCTATAGCCTGCTTCGACACCCTGGCCGCAGTTATAAAAGACGCAGCCGGTGAAATAGACATTGCGCGTGCCGGAGAGTGAGTTGCCTTCGTGATAGGTGCCTTCAAACCAGTTATTCGTGGAGACATAGCGGGTCGTAGTTGTACCGGTGGCGGGATCGATGGTGCCAAACGGACTCGCGCCGCCGTTGCCGCCGGAGTCCACGCCGTCGTCCTTGGTGAAACCGATGACGGTGTTCGTGATCGAAAGGTCACCGCTGGTGAGATAGATCGCGTCGTTGTCGGCATCGACAAAAACTTCCGTCTCACTCGGGAATTCGAGCAGTGCCGAACGGTCGATGGTCACCCGGCAATCGTTCTGCTCGCCACACGTCACGGCGCGCTGCATCAGCGTGCGGTTGATTTCAAGCCAGGTGCGGATTTTCGAGTTCATCACCTGCCCGGCGAGGCTGAAACAAAAGCAGTTGTTGAGCTGAAGATGCGCGCCGGTGAGGGAGCCGGAGGCGAGGCTTCCGGCGACGAGGAAGAGCGCCTGCTGCGGTTTGTGCGTCGTGTAGCCGGAATGGGTGCCAAACCAGTTCTGCTCCTCGCCCGAGCCTTGGAAAATGGTCCAGTTTGCCGACACGACCGACGTGGAAGTCGGCAGCTCGATGCCGCCCCAATATGCGCCCGCCGTCGCCGGGACAAACGCGCAGGGATTCGCCTCGGTGCCGTTCACGACGAGCGAGCCATTCACGACGATCTCCGCCGCCGTCCCCGCCGTGCCGTTGCCGGTGTAAAGTTTCACGATGGTCCCCGCGCCCACGGTGAGCGTGACGCCCGCATTGACCGTGAGCGTGCCGGTGACGTGGATACGCGAGTTCGCGGGCCAAGTCGTATTCGCCGCGAGCGCGCCGGTCACGTCCGTGAAAACAGGGGCGGCTTCGATATTGATCGTCGGATTCGCCGACACCACACCCACCGCGCCACCGACCGCGACCGCACCCGCCGTCGTCTTCGCCGGAGCGACCACGGAGCCCCAGCCGCGCCGCATCTGCGCCGTCGCGCCGGGGAAGCCGGAAAACGTCACCAGCCCGCCGAGACGAACCGTTTCGTTCGAGCCATTCACGAGCTTCACCGCCATCGGCACCGGCAGATTCGCGGGCCACGCGGCAGGCGCAATCACTTTCAACGTCTGCCCCGCGAAGGCCGACGGTGCGTCGTTCACGGTCTTGTACGGCGTGTGCGGCGGGATGCCATCCTCCGAGCCGGGATCCTGCCCCGCGCGGCGCTCGGTGTCGCGCAGGACAAAGCGAATCAGCTTCGTGTCCACGACGGCGCTGGTTGTGTTATTGCGGCTCGTCGCGGCGACTTCGTGGTAACAGCGTTCCATCCGATCCGAAATCGTCTTCGCCACGCCGACTGGCAGCGCGACGCCATCGAGGGTGGCGGTGGTGGTCGTATTCGCCGTCGGATCGGCGACCACGGTGAAAGTGATCGAGTCGGTGTATTTCCCCTTGTCGGCGATGCCGGTGAAGGTGATGGCGGCGCGGGCGCTGACGGCGAACGCGAGGCCTAGGACGTTGAGCAGGCGCGGGAAGAAACGCATAGGGCTTAGACTATGACACGCCTCCCTCCGCCATGCCACGGGAGGCGCGTCCCAGCCGCGCATCCGTGCTCCCTTTTCACCCGCGACGGCGGCGGCCCAGCAGACCGAGCGCCCCGAAGGCCAGCAGTCCGAGCGAGCCGGGCTCGGGCACCACGGCTGCGCCGAATTTTTCATCCGGCGCGATGGGAGCGAAGGGCAGCCCGTCGCCAAAGACGAGGGTGCCGCCGGCGGCGATGCTGAGCGAGGTCAGGGTCACGGATTGCGTGAGGGTCTGCGTGCCGGTGCCGATTTTGCTGAGCCCAATCGGACCGGTGATGGTGCCGGTGAAGGTGCCGCTGGCGTTGTTGTTGCCGACGACGAGCGTGACTGCGGCGGTGCCGGCCAAGGCGGTGTTCACTTTGCCCGAGCCGGTGAGCGCACCGATGGTCGGGGTGATCGTCGTGTTCGCCAGATTGGTCAGGGTCAGGGTGGTGCCGGTGGAAAGGTTGACGTTGGCGGTGCTCACGGTGTTGCCGATGCCAAGCACGCCGCTGGTCACGTTCAGGCTGCCGCCGCCGGTGACGGCGGCGTTGATTTGCAGTCCGACTTGGCCGGGTGCGCCGGGGAAGGTGCCGATGGCGACGGTATGCACGCCAGCGGGCAGGGTGACATTGCCGAGGAGCGCGGGGATGGTGGTGGATTGGATCAGGTTCGTGGCGGTGATGCTGCCGCTAATGGTGAGCGCGCCCGCGCCGGTCTGCACCAAGGGGCCGGCGCCGTTGGTGCCGCCGCCGTCGGCGCCAAAGGTCAGGTTGGCGATGGTGTTGTTGAAGGCGCCGAGGTTCAGCCCGCCGCCGCCGTTGACGGTCACGTTGGCGGTGGGTGCGATCTGGTTGCTCGCGAGCAGGGTCACGGTCTGGCTGGCGGTGGCTTGCGAGTCGCCGCCGTCCGCGGTGCCGCCGTTGATGATGAGGTTGCCGGGGATGGCGGGGCCGCCGGGGCTGTTCAGGCTGACGTTCACGCCGTTGACGTAGGTGGTGCCGGTGTAGGTGTTGCTGCCGGTGAGCTGAATGACGCTGGTTTTGCTCATGGCATCGAGCACCACGGCCACCTGCGCGCCGGCGGGGTTGTTAATGATCCGCGCGTTGACGGTCAGCGTGTTGGCGCCGTTGTGGATGAACAGCTCGGAAGTCCCGCTGACGGCTCCGCCGCCCGCGGTCAGCCGCCCGAAGTCGGCCGTGTCGCTGATCGCGCGGGTGCCGGTGCCGCCGGTGCCGAGCAGGCCGCCGGTTTGCAGATTTAGCACGTCGCCCGCCGCGGTGAAGTTCAGCGTGGTGCTGGTGGTCGAGCCGAGGCCGCCGAGGCGCAGGGAGTTGATGGCGGTGTCGCCTGCGGCCAGCGTGGTCACGGCGGCGGCGGCGTTGTTGGGTTCGAGGTTCACGTTGTTGCCGGCGGCAAAGGCGGTGACGTAGCTCACGGGGCGGATTCCGGTGACGGGGTCGTAGGTGGCAAAGTCAAAGCTCGCGTTGCCACTGAGCGGGTTGGCGCTGTTGAAGCCCTGCGTGGTGGCCCAGCCGCCGATCAGGCCGCCGGTCAGCGCGGGCGTGCCGCTGGTGAGCAGGACGCGCGGATTGTCGCCGAGCTGCACGTTGTTGCTGTTGGCGACGGCGGAGAAATTGACCGTGGCTCCCTGACTGCGGGCCAGGCTGGCGATGTTGATCGTCGAGGTTCCGGTCACGGAAGGTACCGTCGCGCCGGTTGCGCCGCCGAGATCCTGCCGCAGCAGCGAAGCGCCCGAGTTCAGGTTCAGCGCGCCGAGGTTGAGCGCGTCCTGAGTGCCGCCGGAGCGGCTCAGGAAAGTGATCGCGCCGCCATCCAGGCCCACAGTCGCGGCGGCGTTGAGGCGCACGACGGATTGCAGGCCGGTGTTGTCGATGCTGAGCGCCGCGCGCCGGATCGCGAGCGCGGTGGTGTTCACCAAAGCGCCGCCGTCCTGCAGGGTGGTCAGGCCGCCGGTGAGCGTGGTCGTGCCGAAGTAGGTGGAGGGCGAGGTGAAGGCGATGGTGCCCGCGCTGTCGCGCTGGATGCTGAGTCCAGCGCCCGCGAAGATCGTCGGGATGATGGCCGTGTTTCGGCTAAAGCGGAAGGTCGCAGTGGTGGCCGAGGTGATCGTGCCGCCGGTGCCGGGCAGGATGGAGCCCGTATTCTGGCCGGCATTGAAGCTGGTCGCCAGACCGCCTACGCGCTGGTCGTTGCCGTTGAGGTCGAGGGTGGCTCCGGCATCGACGAAAAGCACGTTGGCCGAAGTTGAGGTGGTGGTCTGCGCCGCCAGCGTGACCGGCGGGGGCGTGCTCACGGTGTTGAAAATAGTGTTCGCGCCGCCCGCGAGGACGGTGGTGCCGCCGTTGAGGCGCACCGCGCCGGTGAAGGTGTTCGCCGCGCTGAGGATGAGTTTGCCGTCGCCCGCCTTGGTCAGCCCGCCGGTGGTGGCGATGGGCGTGCCGATGGTCAGGATGGTGCCGGAGCCCGCGGTGTGGATGATGATTTCGCGGTTGGCCGGCGTATTGACCACGGTCGTGGTGGTGGTGAGCGTGCCCGCCCCGGTGATGCTGGCGGTGGCGGTGGCGAGGAGCCCGCCGCTGTCGAGCGCGATGTTATTGCCCGCGCCTATGGTCAGGCCGCTGCCGGTTTTGAGCGTGAGCGAATTGATGGTCAGCCCGCCCCCCGGAGCGGTGATGGCTGAGGTAGCGACGATATTTTTGATGGTGTCAGTGGCCGTGAGGGTGGTGCTGAAGTCGCCGGCTTGAAGCGCCTGCAGGCCGTTGGCTGCGCTGTAGGTCGCGAAGCTCGACCCAGGGCCGCCCGTCGTGGTGTCCACCAGCGCCCAAGCGAGAATGCCGCGGGTGGCAGGCACGACTGGTGTAAAGATGGTCTGCGGGCCGGTCGCGGTCGGGGCGGTGGTGAAGGTGATGTTGGCGGTGTTGGCGGTGCCCGGTGAGAACGCCGCCGTCCCGAGGGCGGTGCCGCGGAAAAGCGCGGTGCCTCTGGTGGTCAAAACGTTGCCGCGCACGAGACTCGTCGCAGAGAACCGGACGTTGCGCGCGGCCCCCGGGGTCAGCGTCACGACCGAGTTGTGGGTGTCGATTTGCAATCCCAGCGAGCCTAGATCCTCGACAGTGTTGGCACCAGCGTTGCCTAGGACGTTGAAATTTCCGCCGACCAACACCAGCAGTTTGCTGCCGAGGCGGCTGCTGGCGGTGTTGTTCGTGCCGGTGTCGTCGAGGGTGAGCGTGGCGAGCGGATCGACGGTCATTTTCGACTCGGCGGCGACGGTGCCCGCGCCGCTCAGGATGAGCGTGCCGGTCTGCACCACGCCTGCGCCGGTGTAGCCGTTCACCGCGGTCAGGGTTAGGGTGTTGCCACCCACTTTGGTCAGGGCAGTCCCGCCAATCGCTCCGCTGATGGTGATCGCGCCGCCGCCGGTGAGGCTGCTGCTGCCGATGCTGGCGGCGGAGGCGAGGTTGATCGCGCCGGACACCGTGGCCGGGCTGGCGCTGGTGTTGATGAGCGCGCCGAGGGTGTTGGCGCTGCCGATGTTGGCGAGGCCGGTGCCGTTGAGGGTGAGCGCTTCGGCGACGGTCTGGCCGTTGAGATCGAGCGTGGCCCCGGCGGTCACGATGGTGTTCGAGGCCGCGCCGGTCGCACCGAGGGCGGCGGCGCTGCCGAGTTTCACGATGCCTTGTGAGACGGTGAAGGTGCCGGAGAAAAGGTTTGCGCCGCTGAGGGTGAGGGTGTCCGCGCCGATCTTGGCGAGGTCGTTCGCGGCGAGGCCGGAGATGACGCCGTTGAGCGTGAGGTCGCCGAAACCGCCGACTTTCGTGCCGGGTCCGGCGATGGTGATCGTAGCAGTGGCGCTGGTACTGGCCGCGGCCGAGTTGCTGTTGTAAAGCGCCGCCGCCGCCGTGGCGGTGCCCGCGCCGCTGAGGCTGAGCGGCTCGGCTACGAGCAGTGTGCCGTTGAGATCGAGCGTGCCGCCGGCGCTCACGATGGTGTTGGCAGCCGCGCCAGTCGCGCCGAGCGAGGTGGCGTTGGTGATTTGCACCGCGCCGCCCGCGCCGATGGTGAGCGCGCCGCCAAAGGTTTTCGCGCCCGAGAGCACGAGGGTACCCGCACCGGTTTTACTGACGGCAAAATTGCTGCCGCCGTCCGTGAGGTCACCCACGAGGGTGAGCAGCGCGGAGGTGGGGTTGAAGGTGGCCGCGCCTTGCAGCGTGGTGGTGCCCGCGACGGTGAGCGCGCCGCTGCCGCCGGCGTTGGTGGCGTTGAGCGTGGAGCCTGCGCCGAGCGTGAGTGTGGTGATGGAGGAGTCGAGGTCGCCGCCCACGCCGTCGAGCGTGATCGTCCCCGCTGCCGCGAGCCCGACGGGCGCGCCGGTGTTGCCGACATTGAGGAGCGCGGGTGCATTGTAGAGCCGTGTGGGCGAGATGACCTGCATGACGCCGCTCG
>JANXWQ010000015.1 GCA_025351065.1 Chthoniobacter sp.
CCGAGCTGCGCGCCCGCGTCTGCTGGATGCACCCGCGCCCGCTCCAGCGCGGCAACAAATACTTTCTCAAACACACCTCGCAGACCGTGCAGGCCGCGGTCACGAGCATCGAGAGCTGCATCGACATCCGCACCTTCGAACACGAGCCCGCGCCTGCCCAGCTCGCCATGAATGGCATCGGCGAAATCCGCCTGCGCACCGCGAAGCCGCTGGTCTTCGACGGCTACGCGACCAACCGGCTGACCGGATCCTTCATCCTCATCGAGCAAGGCACCAACCACACCGTCGCCGCCGGCATGCTCTTCCCGCCGACCGAGCCGGTGAAGCCGGAATACAACGACTTCGCGATCTGACCAAAATAGCTTGGGCTTCAGCCCAAACGACCGGTGTTTGGGCTGAAGCCCAAGCTACTTTGCGCTCTCGCTTTCCACTCCGCCCGCGCTAAACCAGCAGTCCCAATGGCCATGAAAAACATCACCCCGCCGCAGTTCAACATGCCGGGCAATCCCGGCCGCCTCGTCGCGCCCGCGATCCTCGCGCTGTTCGCGCTGTGGTTTGCGCTCTCCAGCTTCACCAGCATCCCCACTGATTCCGCCGGCGTGCTCACGCGCTTCGGGCGTTTCGTCGAAGTCGTCAAGCCGGGCCTGCGCTTCAAGCTCCCGCTCGGCATCGACGTCATCGCCATCGTGCCCGTCGAGCGCCGGCTCACCCTCGACTTCGGCTTCAGCACGCCGGGCGCGACGAACCCGAACCAGCATCCCGACGATCCGGAGGCGGAGCGCAACATCGTCACCGGCGACCTGAACATGGCGCTCATCGAATGGATCGTGCAGTACCGGATCGAGGATCCGGAAAAGTTCAAATTCCACGTCATCGAGCCCGAGCAGACGCTGCGCGACGGGGGTGAAGCCGTGATGCGCGAGGTCGTCGGCGACCGCACCATCGACGAGGTGCTGACCATCGGCCGGCAGGAGATTGAAACCGAAGCGCTCACCCGCCTGCAGGCTCTGGCGAAACGCTACGGGCTCGGGCTGACGGTGATGAATGTGCAGCTCCAGAATGTGCATCCGCCCAAGGCCGTGCAGGCGTCCTTCAGCGAGGTGAACCAGGCGCAGCAGGAAAAGCAGCAGGCCATCAACCTCGCCAACGGCGAGTACAACAAGGTCATCCCGCGCGCCAAAGGCGAGGCGCTGCGCAAAGTCAGCGCCGCCGACGGCTACGCGGCGAAACGCGTGAACGAGGCCAAGGGCGACGCCGGGCGCTTCAATGCGACGCTCGCCGAATACCTGAAATCCCCCGAGGTCACCCGCCAGCGCCTGTACCTCGAAACGATGCAGGAAGTGCTGCCGCTGCTCGCCCGCAAAATCGTCCTCGACGAAAAAGCCGGGCAGATTTTCCCGCTCCTCCAGCTCGACCAGAAAACCAAATGAAACGCGCCCTACTTCTCCCCGTGCTCTTCACCGCCGCGCTGCTGCTTTTCAGCTCCGCCTACACCGTGCTTGAAACCGAGCAGGTCATCATCACGCAGTTTGGCCGGCAGATCGGTGCGCCCGTGACGGCCGCCGGGCTGCATTGGAAAACGCCGTTCATCCAGACCGTGAACCGCATCGAGAAACGCATCCTCCAATGGGACGGCCCTTCCGCCGATATGCCCACCGAGGACAAGCTCTACATCGACGTTGACACCTTCGCCCGCTGGCGCATCACCAACGCGCAGCAATACTACATCCGCCTCCGCGACGAGCGCACCGCCCGCTCCCGCATCACCAACATCCTTGGCAGCGAGACGCGCAACTCCGTGGCTCGGCATCAGCTCGTGGAAATCATCCGCACCCAGCGCGACCGCAAGCCGGTCGTGGATGCGAGCGCCGACGCGGGCGTAAGCAACGTGCTGCCCGACATTCGTTTTGGCCGCGCCGCGCTGGAAGCGGAGATTCTCGCCGCCGCCACACCCACGCTCGCCGAGGACGGCATCGAGTTGCTCGACGTGCGCTTCAAGCGCATCAACTACAACCCCGGCGTCGCCGCGAAAATCTACTCGCGCATGACCAGCGAGCGGCAGCAGATCGCTTCCCGCTACCGCTCCGAGGGTGAAGGCGAGGCCGCGGAAATCCTTGGCAAACGCGAGCGCGACATGGCGCAGATCGAGTCCGAGGCGTATCGCAAAGTGCAGGAAATCCAAGGCAAGGCCGATGCCGAGGCCACGGCCATCTATGCCGCCGCCTACGGCCAGACGCCCGAGGCCCGCGAGTTTTACACCCTCACCCGCACGCTCGAAACCTACCGCACCGTCTTCGAGCGCGACACCACTCTCGTGCTCACCACCGACAGCACGCTGCTGCGCCTTTTCAAATACGGCCCGGTCGCGCCAGCGAAGTAATGCGGCTTCCTGTTACCGCAGACTTCAGGCGGGCGGCGGATTGGACTTATCCGACCCGTAGGACTTATTCGTCGCATTTGTCCCCTTACAAGTCAGCGCCTTGCATCCATGAAAAAATTCCTCCTTCGCCTCTCCGTCCTGTGCCTGCTTGCCTTCCCGGTCATCGCTCACGCCGAGCGCGAGTTCCGCGGGGCATGGGTGGCGACGGTCTATAACCTCGACTGGCCTTCGAAACCCGGCCTGCCGGCGGCGGTGCAGAAAGCGGAGCTGCGCGCGATTTTGAACCGCGCGGCGGACTTGAAATTGAACGCAATTTTGCTCCAAGTCCGCCCGGCGAGCGACGCGCTCTACAACGCGAAACGCGAGCCGTGGTCGGCGTTTCTCACCGGCCACCAGGGCGAATCGCCGGGCTACGATCCGCTCGAGTTTGCCATCAGCGAAGCGCATGCGCGCAGGATCGAACTGCACGCGTGGTTCAATCCGTTCCGCGCCGCCATTCACACCAATGACGAACTCGCGCCGAGCCACATCGCGCGCGTGCATCCCGAGTGGGTGCGAAAATACGGCGGCCAGCTCTGGCTCGATCCGGGCGAGCCCGACGCGCGGCGCTACGTCATCGACACGATCACCGACGTGGCGCGGCGCTACGACATCGATGGCGTCCACATCGACGATTACTTTTACCCCTACCCAAAAGGCGGCGCGGATTTCCCCGATAGCGCAACTTACGCGCGGCATGGCGGCGGGCAGAATCGCGGCGATTGGCGGCGCGAAAACATCAACCGCTTCGTCGAGGAAATGTACCGCTCGGTGAAAGGCGCGAAGTCATCCGTGCGGGTGGGCATCAGCCCTTTCGGCATCTGGCGACCCGGCGTGCCCGCGACCACGGAGGCGCAGCTCGACAGCTACGCGCACCTTTTTGCGGACTCGCGGAAATGGCTGGCCGAAGGCTGGTGCGACTACCTCGCGCCGCAGCTCTACTGGTCCTGCGAACCGGCGAAGCAGAGTTTTCCGGTGTTGCTCGACTGGTGGCGCGCGCAGAACCACGCGGGGCGGGCCATCTATCCCGGG
>JANXWQ010000257.1 GCA_025351065.1 Chthoniobacter sp.
GGGGCAAATGTTCCGCCTCGAAAAGGTCGGCGGGTTCACGCCTTCACCCGACCGACGCGAGTTCTTCGAGTAGGGCGCGGTTCAGGCGGATGCCGGCATGGAAGTTTTCGAGCGGGAAGTTTTCGTTCGGCGCGTGGGCGCGGCAGTCGGGGAGGGCGAGGCCGAGGAGGAGGCTTTCGACGCCGAGCACTTTTTTGAAAGTGTTGACAATCGGGATGCTGCCGCCTTCGCGGATGAGGGCCACGTCTTTGCCGGGAAAGGCGGTGCGCAGGGCGCGCTGGGCGGCGAGTCCGCCGGGCGAATTCGGGTCGGTCACGTAGGGTTCGCCGGCGTGGCCGCCGGTGATTTCGAGGCGCACGCCGGGCGGGCATTTGGCGGAAAGATGCGCGCGCACTTTGGCCATCACGTCGCCGGGCTCCTGGCCGGGGACGAGCCGGAAAGTCAGCTTGGCAAAGGCTTCGCGGGGCAGGACGGTTTTCGTGCCGGTGCCCTGGAAGCCGCCGCCGAGGCCGTTCACCTCGGCGGTCGGCCGCGCCCACGTCCGCTCCAGACTCGTGTAGCCGGCTTCGCCGAAAAGCGCGGGCGCGCCGGTGACGGCGAGGATTTCCGCGTCGCCAAACGGCAGCCGCGCCCAGGCCTCGCGCTCCCACGTTTCGAGCGGCGCGACGCCGTCGTAAAAACCGGGCACAGCCACGCGCCCGTCCGTGTCATGCAGGCTGGCGACGAGGCGGGCGACGGCGGTGGCGGGATTGGCGACCGCGCCACCGTAAATGCCGGAGTGGAGGTCGGTGGCGGGGCCGGTGACGCGCAGTTCCAGCGCGCCGATGCCGCGCAGGCCGTAGGTGAAAGTGGGCACGCCGCGCGCGACCATGCCGGTGTCGGAAATGGCGATGAGGTCGCAGCGCAGTTCCTCGCGGTGCGTGAGCAGAAACTCCTCAAGGTGCGCGCTGCCGACTTCCTCCTCGCCCTCGACGAGCACGATGAGATTCACGGGCAACTCCCCCTTTTCGCGCAGCGTGGCGGCGATGCCGAGGATGTGCGCGAGGATTTGGCCTTTGTTGTCCGTGGAGCCGCGGGCGAAGACGATGTCGTTTTCAATCCGCGGCTCGAAGGGCGGCGAGGTCCACAGCTCCAGCGGATCGACGGGCTGCACGTCGTAGTGGCCGTAGATCATGACCGTGCGGCGGCCCGGCTGGTGGGCGTTGCGCGCGGTGACGACGGGGTGCCCGGCGGGGGGGTGCAGCGTGGCTTTCAGCCCGCTCGCGGTGAGCTGCGCGACGAGCCAGCCGGCGCAGCGCGCGACATCGGCGCGGTGCGCGGGGTCGGTGGAGATGCTGGGGAAGCGGAGGAATTCGAGGAGCGTGGCGACTTCGGCGGAGGGCATGCGCGGACGCTACGAAGAAGGGACGGCGCGGCGCAATGCGGGTGGTTTCATTTTTAACGCAGAGACGCAAAGGCGCAGAGAGCGCAGAGATTTTGGGCAGCCATTTATCCTCAAGGTGGCGCGCGGCATTTCCCCTCTCTGCGTCCTCTGCGTCTTTGCGTCTCTGCGTTAAAAAAGACGCAATCGAACGGACGCGGCGCTACTTACCCTGCCACGGCTTCGACGCTCAGGACGGCGGCGAGTTTGTCGCGGAGGGTGTCGGACTTGAAGGGCTTTTGCAGGAAGCCGGTGAGGCCGAGGCCGGCGAAGCGGGCGAGCGCCTGCTGCTCGGCGAAACCGCTCATCAGCAGCACGCGCAGATTGGGCTGGAGCGTGCGCATTTCGTAAAAAGCCTCGGCTCCGTCCATGCGTGGCATGGTGAGGTCGAGCAGCACGGCGGTGAGGCGCGCGCCGGCCTGGCGCACCTGCTCCACGGCGTCGAGCCCGTCGGTGGCGGTGAGGACTTCGTAGCCGAGGTTTTCGAGCATGCGGCGGGTGGTGCTGCGGACGGTTTCCTCGTCGTCCGCGAGCAGCACGAGCCCGGCGCTGCGGCCGTTCATGGGAAAGGGCAGCTCGGGCTGGAGCGAGGGCGTGCCGGTGCTGGGCAGGAGCACGCGAAAGGCGCTGCCGACGCCGGGATGGCTGGTCACGCGGATGGCGCCGCGATGCCCGCGCACGATGCCGAGGACGGCGGCGAGGCCGAGCCCGCGCCCGGTGAATTTCGTGCTGAAAAAGGGATCGAAAATTTTGTCCCGCGTCTCGGGGCTGATGCCCGCGCCGGTGTCGGCGACTTCGAGAAAGACGTACTCGCCCTCGGGGAGATCGGGCGAAAGATGTGCGGCGGCAAAGTCGGCGCGCACGGCCTGGGTGGAGCCGGTGGTGATGCTGATGGTGCCGCCCTTTTCGCCGAGCGCCTCGCCGGCATTGATGACCAGGCTCATGAGCAACTGCTGCATCTGCGTGGCGTCGGCGATGGTGGTGGGCAGGTGCTCGGCGAGGCGGAGGTCGAGCTTGGCCTTGCGGTTGACGGAGGCGCGGAGCAGGTCGGCGTTGTCGCGCACGAGGGCGGAGAGATCGGTGCGTTTCACCACGAAGCGGCCCTGGCCGGAGTAGGCGAGCATTTGCTGGCAAAGGGCGGCGGCGCGCTCGGCGGCGAGTTCGATCTGCTGGAGGCAGGGCTGGGCGGGGGCGTCGGCGGGGGAGTCCATCTGGGCGAGGCTGGCGTTGCCGAGGATGGTGGTGAGCAGGTTGTTGAAGTCGTGGGCGACGCCGCCGGCGAGGATGCCGAGGCTGTCGAGCTTTTGGTTTTCCTGGAGCTTGTGGTCGAGCTGGGCGCGCTCGGCCTGGTCGCGCAGGCGCTCGGTGAGGTCGCGGCCGATGGCCTGGCGGCCGATGGGCCGGCCGTCCTGAAACGCGGTCCAGGAGCTGATTTCCACGGGGATGCGGCGGCCGTCGCGGGCCAGGAGATCGAGCGGAAAAGGGACGCCGCTTTCGGCCTCGAGCGTGGGGGCCGGGGCGGTGAGGCCGCCGGTGGTTTCACGTTCGTCGCGGGCGAGGAGGTCGGCGATGTGGCGGCCCACGATTTCGCTGGCGGGCCAGCCAAGGAGGCGTTCGCCGGCGGCGTTGAAGGAGGTGATTTTGCCTTCGAGATCGTGGGTGAGGATGAGGTCGGCGGCGTTGTCAAAAATCTCGCGGTAGCGGGCCTCGACGGCGCTCTCGCGTTCGAGGCGTTCGCGGATTTTTTCCGCCTGCGCCCGCACCTGCCGTCGCAGCGCCAGAACCCAGGCGAGGGCCGCGCCGAGGAGCACCGCGGCGGCGGCGAGCATGCGGTACAGCCGCGGCGGCATCCACCACGGCTGCTTGCCGATGGGGGCGAGGTCGCGGTGCGAGCGGAGCAGCAGGCGAAAAGGCACGGGGCCGCTGTCGTGCGCGCCGCGCACGGAGAGGATGGCGGTGACCTCCACGGGCTGGCCGGGCAGCAGCGCGGGCCATTGGAGACCGTCGGGTGCGCCGATGAACTCGGCGGTGAAATTCACGCCGTCGGCGTGGAGCAGGACGGAGTCGTCGGTGGCGGACGGCATTTTTTCCGCCGCCACGCGCCCGCTCATGCGCACGAGGTGCGCGTCGTTTTTCCCATCGAGCGCGGCGGCGGTGGTCAGCGGCCGGGCGAGCGGCTGCGCGCCGGGGCCGCGGACGTGAGCTTCCTGCAGGCGCAGGCCGGCGCTCATGCCGCCGACGAGGGCGAGGCCGGTGACTTCCACGGAGTCGCCGATGTGGAGATCGGCGCGGGGCTCGTCGGTGGAGACGAAGACTGCGCCGGCCTCGCTTTCGAGGAAAAAGGAGGGGCTGTTCCAAAACCCGGTGATCGTCCCGCGCATCCGCGCCGGCGTGGCCGTCCATTGCCCGGCGGTTTTTTGGTAGTCGTCGATGGGGAGCAGCGGCGGCGGTGTGGGTGGAGTCGCATCCTGGCCGCTGGCGGCCGCGGCCAGCAGGATCCCGAGCAGCGCGCCTGTGGCACGGCGGAGGAGAGGGGCGAGCCGATGTTTCATTCCAGAAAAATTCACCGCTCTAGTGGAGCAGGAAGGGTGCGGGGTCAAACACGCCGCGCCCCGCCGCCTAGAACCCCAGCCCCGGCGGCAGCCCGAGGCCGGCGGTCACTTTGCCCATCTCGGATTCGGCGAGCGCCTTGGCCTCGGCGATGGCCTTTTGCACGCCGGTGAGGACGAGGTCTTCGAGCATCTCCACGTCCTCGGGATCGACCACGGTTTTGTCGATCTTGATGGCGGTGACTTCGCCCGCGCCGTTGGCGGTCACGGTCACTTTGCCGCCGCCGGCGGTGGCGGTCACGGACTTGTCGGCGAGGTCGGCCTGCGCGCTCTGCATTTGCTCCTGCATCTTCGCGGCCTGCTGCATCATTTTCTTGAGGTTCATGGTGGTGCGGTGGGGTTAGGTGGAAAGGATTTCGGCTTGGAAAAGTTCGAGCGCCTTGTGGATGAGCGGGTCGTCCTTGAAGGCGGCCATCGGGTCGGGCGCGGGCTCGGCTTTGGTTTCGGTGGGGGCGATTTTTTCGATGGTCAGGCCGGCGCGCTTTTCGCATTTGAGGCGGAGCGGCTGGCCGGCGAGTTCGGAGAGGAGCGCTTCGAGCTGTTCGCGGTTTTTGCCTTCGCAGGACTGGCGCGCGAAATCGGCGTCTGGGGGAAAGGCGAGGAGGGCCAAGCCGTTCGTGATTTCCACGAGCTGGCCGGATTCCACGAAGGAGCAGACGAGGCCGCGGTTTTTGTCCTGGCGGAGGCGCGCTACGAACTGCGGCCACAGCTCCGCGGCGGAAATGGCCGGGGCCGCGGGGATGGGCTGCGGCACAGGTTTCGCGGGCGGCTCCTCGCGCACGGATGCGGCTGCCGGAGCCGGTGCGGCGTAGGTGACAGGCGCAGGCGCGGGCGCGGGCTTTTTTTCGCCGAGAGAGGCGGCGACAGACGCGCTCAACGACATCCGCGGCGCGGGTGCCACGGCCTCGGGACGTGCGGCTGGCGCGGGCTTCGGGCTTCCGCCCTCCGCCCTCCGCTCTCCGACTTTCCCCCCGCCCCGGATCGACGTGAGCGTTTCCAAAACGTCCGTCAGCGTCGCCTGCCCGAGCGCTTGGATCGCGCGGATCGCGGCGATCTCGAAGTGCATCTTTTTGTTCGCGGCCCATTTCATCCGCCCCTCGGCGGCGGCGAACTGCTCGATCAGCTCGAGCAGCTTGTCCGTGGTGATGCGCCCGCTTTGCTCCGCAAGCGCGGCGGCGGCCTCGGCGCTCAGCTCGTCCTGGACGCCCTGCGGGTCGTGCTGCACCACGAGCAGATTGCGAAAGTGCGCGATGAGATCGGCCATCAGCCGGCTCAGATCCTTGCCCGCCTCGGCCTGCGCGTGGATGACCGCGAGCGCCGCCGCGGCCCCGCCCGCGATCAAGTGCTCGCACAGCCCCGCGACCGTCTGCTGGCCGGTGAAGCCAAAGACTTCCTGCACGTTTTCCTCGCCGATTTCCGTGCCGCAAAACGCCACGAGCTGATCGAGCATCGACTCTGCATCGCGCAGCCCGCCCTCCGCGCCGCGCGCGATCGTCTCCGCCGCCGCCGGTGCGAGCGCGAGGTTTTCCTTGCCCGCGATGTAGAGCAAATGCTTCGCGATTTCCGGCGCGGGGATGCGGCGCAAATCGAACCGCTGGCAGCGCGAGATGATCGTCGTCGGCACCTTCTGCACGTCGGTCGTGGCGAAGACGAACTTCACATGCGCGGGCGGCTCCTCGAGCGTCTTGAGCAGTGCGTTGAAAGACGAGTTCGAGAGCATGTGGACCTCGTCCACGATGTAGAGCTTGTACTTCGCGCCGCCCGTCGGCATGTACTTCACATTGTCGATGATGATCTCCCGGATCTTATCGACCTGCGTGTTCGACGCCGCGTCGAATTCCATCACGTTCAGCGAATTCCCCTCGGCGATTTCCACGCACATCGGGCACACCCCGCACGGGTTGTCCGTCGGCCCGTTCACGCAGTTCAGCGCCTTGGCAAAAATGCGCGCCGTGCTCGTCTTCCCCGTCCCGCGCGGGCCGACGAAAAGGTAGGCCTGCGCCAGCCGGTTCTGCCCGATGGCGTTCTTCAGCGTGCGGACAATGTGGTCCTGCCCGACGATTTCATCGAAGGTCTGCGGACGATATTTGCGGGCGAAAACCGTGTAGCTCACGGCGGGAATCTGGCGCGCACTGGCGAGGGTGGAAAGCAGGAAAGCGCATTTCAGTTCGGGCGGTTTTATTTTTAACGCAGAGACGCAAAGACGCAGAGAGCGCAGAGATTCTGAACAGCGCAAACCTCCGCTCTCTGCGTCCTCTGCACCTCTGCGTCTCTGCGTTAAAAACCACGCCGCGCGAGTTTTTCACACTCCACCATTGGCAAGCGCCGACGCGCGGTGTTTCCCTGCGCGCATGCTTGGCAATCTCATCGGCCCGGAAATCAAGGAGCTGATCGCGGAGCGGAATTTTTCCGCCCTGCGCGAGGCTTTTGTGGACTGGTCGCCCGCCGATGTCGCGGAGTGCATCACGGAGCTGCCGGACGATGAGCAGGCCGTCGTCTTCCGCCTGCTGCCCCACGCCCAGGCGACGGATGTTTTCGAGTACCTCGACTCCGATGCGCAGCACGTCGTGCTGAAAGCGATGGGCCACGCCGAGGCCGCGCGCATCCTCAATGACATGTCCGCGGACGACCGCACGGCGCTGCTCGAGGAGTTGCCCGGCGCGGCCGTGGTGCAGCTCATCCAGCTCCTTTCGCCCGAGGAAAAAGCCGTCGCCCAGGCGCTGCT
>JANXWQ010000273.1 GCA_025351065.1 Chthoniobacter sp.
GGCGTCGCCGCTTTTCCCGCGGCTGCTGCGGGAAATCTACAATCCGCCGATCGTGCTGTACTGCTGGGGCCGGCTGACGGAGCGGGATCAGCGGGCGCTGGCGGTGGTGGGTTCGCGGAAGACTTCGCACTACGGTCTGGAGTGCGCGAAGAAGATCGCCTACCAGCTCGCCTACGCCGGGCTCACGGTGGTGAGCGGGCTGGCACGGGGCATTGACACGGCGGCGCATCAGGGCGCACTGGCGGCGCAGGGGCGGACGGTGGCGGTGATCGGCTCGGGGCTGATGGATTTGTATCCGGTGGAAAACCTCGGACTGGCGGAGAAGATCGCGGCCTCGGGTGCGGTGGTGACGGAGTTCCCGATGACCTTTCCGCCGACGCCTCAGACTTTTCCGTACCGGAATCGTATCGTCGCCGGGTGGAGCAGCGGGCTGCTGGTGGTCGAGTCGGGTCTGAAGGGCGGCGCGCTCATCACCGCCGGGCAGGCGCTGGAGCACAACCGCACCGTCTATGCCGTGCCCGGCCCCATTGACCGGCCCACTTCCGGCGGCACCAACCGGCTCATCCAGCAGGGCGCGAAGCTCGTCACTGGCGCGGCGGACATCCTCGACGACCTGAACCTTTTGCTCCCGCCCGAGCGCAAGCAGGCCGCCTCGGTGGAGCTTTCGCCCGACGAGCAGACCGTGCTCGAAACCATCGAGACGAACGAGACGCCGCTCGATTCGATCGTCGTAAAATCGGGCTTGCCCATGCCGAAAGTGGCATCCACGTTGCTCGCCCTCGAAATGAAACGGCGGGTCAAACAGCTCCCCGGCCAGCAATTCGTGCGGCTTTCCTAACCCAACCAGACCATGTCCAAGACCCTCGTCATCGCCGAGAAACCCAGCGTCGCCACCGACCTCGCGCGCGTCCTTGGCGTGAAAAAGGACGGCGACTGGTACGAAAACGACCAATGGGTGATTTCGTCAGCGGTCGGGCATTTGCTGGAGCTGGCACCACCGGAGGGCTTCGAGCCGGCGAAGGGGAAATGGAAGATCGAGAACCTGCCGTCGCTGCCGCCGGAGTTTGCGCTGGTGCCCATCGACAAGAATGTAGGCCGGCTCAACGTGCTCAAGCGCCTGCTCAAGCGGAAGGAAGTCACCGCCATCATCAATGCGTGCGACGCCGGGCGCGAGGGCGAGCTGATCTTCCGCAACATCGTGCGCGCCGTCGGCAGCAAGAAGCCGCTCCAGCGCCTCTGGCTCCAGTCGATGACCACGGAGTCGATCAAAGCCGCGTTCGGCAACCTCCGCTCCGACGCCGACATGCAGCCGCTCTCGGACGCCGCATTGTCGCGCTCCGAGTCGGACTGGCTCGTCGGCATCAACTCCACCCGCGCCCTCACCTCGTTCAACTCGCAGGGCGGCGGTTTCAACAAGACCACGGCGGGCCGCGTGCAGACGCCCACGCTCGCCATCCTCGTGGATCGCGAGGAAAAGATCCGCGCCTTCAGGCCGCGCGCGTACTGGGAAGTGTTCGGCGATTTCGGCGTCGCCGCCGGGAGCTATCGCGGGCGTTGGTTCGATGCGGGTTTCAAAAAGGTCGCCGAGGAAGACAAGGCCGAGCGCATTTGGGAACAGGCGAAAGCCGATGCGATCAAGGCGAAGTGTGACGGGCAGCCCGGCACCATCGAGGAGGAGAAAAAGCCCACGAGCCAAGTCGCGCCGCAGCTCTACGACCTCACCACGCTCCAGCGCGAAGCCAACGGACGCCACGGCTTTCCCGCGAAGATGACGCTGCAAATCGCGCAGGCCCTTTACGAAAAGCACAAGGCGCTCACCTATCCCCGGACCGACTCCCGCTACCTGCCCGAGGATCACCTCGCAACGGCCAAGCGGGTCATGGGCGGGTTCGCCGACCGCTCGCTCGCCGTCCACGCCGAGAAGGCGCTGCGCGAAGGCTACGTCCACCCGAACAAGCGCATCTTTAACAACGCGAAAGTCAGCGATCACTTTGCCATCGTCCCCACCGGCACCGTGCCGAGCGGACTGAGTGAGACCGAGGCGAAAATCTATGACTTAGTCGCCCGCCGCTTCATCGCCGTATTCTACCCTGCGGCGCAGTTTGAAGTAACTACCCGGATAACTACCGTCGTCGGCGAGAAGTTCCGCACCGACGGCAAGATCATCGTCGATCCCGGCTGGCTTGCGGTCTATGGCCGCGTCAGCGAGGGCGAAGGTGAGAGTGACAAGGCCATCGTCGCTGTCGCGCGCGGCGAGGGCGCGAAGACCGAGGCGGTGGAGGTGAAGGAGAACGTCACCAAGCCGCCGGCGCGCTTCAACGAAGGCACGCTGCTCTCGGCGATGGAAGGCGCGGGCAAGCTCATCGACGACGAAGAGCTCCGCGAAGCCATGAGCGAGCGCGGCCTCGGCACCCCGGCCACCCGCGCGCAAGTTATCGAGGGACTTATCTTTGAAGGTTACTTAATCCGCCAAGGCCGTGACCTCATAGTTACCGCGAAAGGTCTGTCCCTCATTACTCTCCTCCGCAGCCTCAAAGCCGAATCGCTAACCAAGCCCGAACTGACCGGCGAATGGGAGTTCAAGCTCCGCCAGATGGAGCGCGGCCAGCTCTCGCGCCCCGCTTTCATGGAGCAAATCCGCGGGCTCACCACCGACATCGTCAGTAAGGTGCGCGGCGGCATGGGCACCGTTGTCGAGGGGCACTTCCACGACCTCGAAGTAACGTGCCCGAAGTGCGGCAGCGAGCGCTTCAAGGAAAGCTTCAAGGCCTACGAGTGCGCCAACCCCGAGTGCAAGCTGCTCATCTGGAAAAGCATGTCCGGGCGCGAACTCGAGCGCGAGGAAGTCATCACCCTGCTCATGGAAAAGCGCGTCGGCCCGCTGGAAGGCTTCCGCAGCAAACTCGGGCGCGGCTTCAACGCCGTGGTCATGCTCGACACCGAGGAGTGGAAGCAGAAATTCGATTTCCCCGACAAGGACGGCGAGAACGGCAAACCCCTCGATCTCAGCGCCGCCCAAGACCTCGGCGAGACTGAGCAGGGCCACATCTGGGAGACCGACGCCGCCTTCCTCTGCGTTCCCGCGAAAGAGGGAGCCAAGCCCATCCGCATGGGCAAACTCATCTGCCAGCGCACCATCCCCGCCGAGCAGGCGATGAAGCTCTTCCGCGACGGCAAGACCGACCTCCTCCCCCGCTTCATCAGTAAAAAGGGCCGGCCCTTCGCCGCCTACCTCAAGCTGGAGGACGGCAAAGTCGTCTTCGAGTTCGCCCCACGGGAGAAGAAGGTGCCAGCGAAGAAAGCGCCGAAGGCGGCGGTGTAGTTCGACAGCACGGCTAGCCGCTTATTTGGCTTTTCATTGCATTGGTGGGTCGGAATGCACTTCGTATTCACGTCCCAAGAATCTCTTCCATCGAGATACGCCTGTAATCACAGACTTGTGATCGTTCGGGTTCTCAAACCAGATGTCGAGATGCAGTTCAACGCCGTTATGACTGGTGCGCCACCGATCTAGAATCTTAAGGTCGCGACCGTCTGCCCAAGGTTCTCCAATCAGCTTTCGCGCGTCGTCCGAGATCATTCCCGGCCTTACCTGCAGCCATGTTTTAGGATAAGGGGCGGCAACTGCGGGATATGAAGTGCGTCCATTGTCGATGAGTGCAAAGGCAGCAGCCGCAACAATGATGCACGGGACGACGACGAATGTTACTGTTTTGGCGCGAGTCATTTCTTCGCCTAGCATAGCCGAAGAAGCGGCTTTCAGCACCAAAGGTGCGGCCTCAAGCCAGCCCAGGGCAACGCCCTGGGTTCAGCACACCACACAGCGCAGCCCTGAAGGGGCGCAACATGAGCCGGTTCAATTTTGTTGTGCCCCTTCAGGGCTGGATCGGTGCTTTGACCAAACCGAGGGCGTTGCCCTGGGCTGGCATGGGTTGGGCCTGTGGCCCATACGGCATCGGACTCTGGCGCACGACTCGGCTTTGGCCCGCGGTGCCTGATGCCCGCGCAGCGGGCGGAGGGGGAGCGGAGGGCGCGCGAGTTACAGCCGACCCCGCCGAAATAGTGTGCTCGCTTTTGCAAAGCCGCCGCTTCGACGTGCCGGTTGCAAAGCCCGAAGGGCTTCCATCAACCAGCACAGGGTTGCGCGCCGCGCGCTACCGTGGGAAGCCATCGAGAATGCGCCCAACCCCAACGGGGTTGCATTTCCGTGCGTGCGACCAGATGCAACCCCGTTGGGGTTGGGCCGTTGGTGGGCCGGTCCCTAGGGTAGGCGCTCCTGCGTCGCGCGAACCCTGGGCTAAATGGATAGAACGCCGTTGGCGTAACCCTCGTGACCAACCCATGTCCACCGAATCGGGACAGGCTCAGAAGTTTTGGCACGAGGGTTAAAACGAGGGTGAAAAGGCCGCGATGATTGTCTTGACGGCGTAGGCCGCGCGCCTCAAACTCGCTGGCTGTCGCCGGTCTTTTGCCGACGCCACTTAACCCCCAACAACAAAACCACCTCCCGCCCATGAACCCATCCCTCCGTCTCGCCTTCACCGTGGCCTTGGCCACCGCCAGCGCCGCCCACGCCCAGCTCTTTTTCTTTGGCTCGCCGAGCTTTAGCATCGTGCCGCCATATTCCGCGCCGGGCAATATCATCACCCAGATCAATCCGTGGATTTTCTCGCCGCTGCCGATGGGCTTCAGTATCACCGGGCAGGTGATGGTGACGGTGCCCGCGGGCACTTCCTCCGGGGTGCTGCTGGCCTGGGACGCGGCTTATCAGATCGATAACAGCTTGAGTCTGGCCGGCACTTACCAGACTACCACGAACTACACCGGCTTTATCACCGCGCCCGCCGGCGGGACGGGGGACAGCGGCGTGATGACAACCCAGTTCACGGACAAAACGATCGGGGTGTCCAACCCCGCCTCCGTGTCCACCATCGCCTTTTCCTACGCAACCGGGGCTGGCACCACGAACTTCCCGCCGCCGGGGCCGGCCAGTTCGCCGACCTTCACCTACACGCCAGCGCCGCCAGATTTGGAATACATCGAGCAGTTTTACTCGGTGAGCTACAGTTACAGCGGCGCGGTGCCCGGCATTTACATCCTGGACTTTCCGGCCACCTCCACGGCCGCCGTGACCCCCGAGCCCACCGCCGCCGCGC
>JANXWQ010000298.1 GCA_025351065.1 Chthoniobacter sp.
ATCGCGGGAACGCTGAGCACGCGCGGGATCAGCGTGAATGCAGGAGTCGCGGCGGCTTCGATGCCGTCGGCGGTCACACCGTCCAGAAGGCTGTTCCAGGTCGAGGATTCATCCCACGCCGCGAGCATCCGGTGCAGCGACACGGCCCCCGCGGATTCGTCGCCGCTCGTGCTCCCCGCGGTCAGCATGAGCTTCGCCGAAATGATGGGCGCTTCGGGCGCGAGCTGGCCCACGCCGCTGCCGACGAAACCGTCGAAACGCAACAGTGGTTGCACGGCTTGATTGCCCGCGGCCGCGTTGTCGTCGAGATCCGTCTTCAGCAGGGCGAGAGTTCCGAAGGCGGCATCCGGCAAATCCGCGCGGACGTGCGTGTCGTGCGCGCCGGTGTAACCGTTCACTCCTTGCTGAAAGACGACCCGGCCGGTCGGATATTCGCCCGCAAAAACGCCGCTGATCGGCTGCACGCTGGCCGCCGCCCCGGCGTGCGTGGCCAGCCCGTGCATATCCTCGATCGTGCGCAGCAGATTGTGCAGAGTCCAAGTCGTGTCGTTCACCCCGGGCCGGAGGTTCGCGCCGTAAAAGATCGCCGGGATGCGATTGGTGCCGGAGAAATTGTCTTCGTCCCAAACGATGACGAGCAGGCTGTTGTGCGTCTTTGCCCATTCGGCGTAAGCGCTGACGTTCGCCGCAAGCCAGTCGTCACCCATTTTCACCGTACCGTCGTGCATGTCGTTCTGCTCGTTCGGGACGACGATGGCGACGGCGGGGAGCTGCGCGAAATCGGCTGGAAACGCGGTGAACGGCTGGTTCGTCGTCCATGGCAATTGATTCGGCGGTGGCACGGGCACCGAGCCGTCCGTCGGTTTGGCGTGCTGCCAGTTCGCCCACGGATTATGTTTGCGGCGGTAGAGTTTGTAGGTGACGCCGCCGATCACGGCGTCCGTGTTTGTGGTGTCGCGGTCGCCAGCCCCCGGGAGGTCTTCGGAGTAGCCGGTGAAAGTAACGCCCGCTGCAAGCAAATCCGCGCCGAGGTTTGGCGTGGAAAAAGGGTAATTCAATGGACGAAGGTCATCGGCCACGCCCTGGCTGAAACCGGAAAAGAACTCGAGATAGTTCGGCTGGCTCGGATGCGTGATGGCGAAGAAGCTGGTGAAGCTCACACCGCCATCCGCGAGCTGGTTGAGGTAAGGTGCGGACGTGCGGTTGCCGATGATCTGCGTGAGCGAATGGTTTTCCTCAATGACGATGACGACGTGAGCGTAGCTCGGGGGCGCTGCGCGCGCCGTCAGCGTCAAGGCAAGCCCGAAAATCCACACTGGGGAGAGCATGGATTTCACGGTGTCAAACTACGGCTGTTGCGGGGTGACGACGTGGTAGAAGCGCTTCGTGTTTGCGCCGACGGTGGTGTCGGTGAAATCCACGGCCTGGGGGGCGGAGGGCGGCGCAGCGATTTGGGTGAGGGTCGTCCAGAGGGCGTCGGTGAGCAGGTTTTTGTACTGGATGGTGTAGGCGTGGCCCTGCTGCGCGATGAACTGAATGTGGAACTGGCCGGGCGTGTTCGTGGTGATGCTGGCGCGCAGGGTGTCGCTGGCGTTGCGCGGGTCGGTGCCGGCGAGGTACTCGGCTTTGTTGGTCTGGCCGTCGCCGTCGGTGTCGAGCGCGGCGTCGGCGGCGAGGTTGGGATTCAGGCCATGCAGCGACTCCCACCAGTCAGGGATGCCGTCGCCGTCGGTGTCCTGCGAGACGGATTGATTGGCGCTGCCGGGCGTCGGGTTGAGCTGCGCGATCGTGGCCGTGCCGTCGGCGAGGCGTCCGCCGCTGATGCCGGCGGTCTGCGCTGCGAAGGAGATCGCTTCGAGTTGCACGCCGCCGCCGGAGAAAATGCCGAGCGCTTCGCCCGCAGGGTTGAGCGTGAAGTTGACGTGGTTCGGCGTGGTGCCGTTGTCATTGTCAGCGATGAGCTGGAGCCAGCGCGAGTTGCCGGTATTGCCGCTGCCGCCGATGAAGGTGAGCGGGCCAACGAGGTGCTTGGTCTTGTTCGAGAGATTGTCGGTGAGGTAATTGCCGGTGAGCAGCACGGGCGATGCGCCGGTGTTGTAAAGCTCCAGCCAGCTCGCGCCCAAGGGCGGAAGTGCGAGCCATTCGTTGAGTTTCACGGTGCTGATCGTGCCAAGCGCGGCGCTCGCGTTCAGCACGCCGCGCGTGACGGTGTTGAGCGTGAAAGCGCCGGTGCCATTCGGGCTGCGGCCGATTGAGCGGTCGGGCACCTGCTGACCCCAATTGACCGAGTCCTGGAGCCCGCCACCCTCCGCGAGTTTCTTGAACAGGAAAGCCCCGCCGCCCACAGGGCTGAGGCCGTAGCCCGTGTTCGTCGCGCTGACTGCGGTGAGCGGGTTGCAATAGATGACGAGATAGCCGCTCGCCGGCACAGTCGAGCCCGCTGGAAAGACGAACTTGCGCGCGTCCGAGGTGTCATCCGTCAGGCTCATGTCGGACACGTCCACGGCGCTGGCGGTGGTGTTGTAAAGTTCGACCCATCCCGAGAAGGAGCCGTCGGGATCTTGCAGCGTTATGTTGTCGGCGAGGATTTCGTTTATCACCACGCCCGCCGTCAGGCTCGAAGTCGTCACGGTCGCATCGAGCTTCATGCCCCAGGTGATGTCGGAGCTGCCGGCGGCAGCGGTTTGATCGACCGCATTGTTCTGATGCACGGAGACGGCAATCACGTTGTCACCCACGACGAGGCTCGTCGTGGGAATGCTGATCGTCTCGACCGCGGCATCACTGACGTTGGTGTTGGCGTGAGTCAGGAAAGTCACGGTGCCGGGATCCA
>JANXWQ010000328.1 GCA_025351065.1 Chthoniobacter sp.
TGAGCGCGCGCGACGCCGCGCCCGCGGCGGGAAAATCCGCGACGGCTCCGAGCGCGTCCTGGCCCTCGGCGTAGAACTGCACGAGCGCGCCCGCGCTTTGGCCGGGGATGACTCCCTCGTAGTGGTCGCCGGTCAGTGTCATCGCCACGCTCTGCCACGATGCGCCGTCGAGCCGCCATTTCAGCGCCATCTGCGCCACGCCCTGCGGGTCCGCGGCAGCGATGCGCACGGTCACGGGCGCGACGGGATCGGGCAGCACGGGTGAGTGCGCGAGGCCGGAAAAAACGGGGCCGGGATTCGCGGTGAAGTTGCTGTTCGGTGCGCCGGGCGTGCCGTTGTTGTCTGGCATCGGGAGGAGAAATTGTTTCGCGAGACGGTTGAAATAAAGCCGTGTCTGGAGGCGAGGGCTGCCGGTGCGCCAGCGCGCGCGGAAGCTGATGGAGTAAGTGCTCGCGCCGTTGATCGTGAGATAGCTGCCGGCGTTTTTGAGCGTGGTCTCGCAGTGGTTGTGCATGTGCTCGCACGCGCCGGTGGCGACGACTTTGAGCACCTTGTTGCCCCCGCTCGCGGGGTCGTCGGTGACGACCGAAAGCCCGTGGCTGCCATGCGTGCCGAGTAGCCGCCACGCCGTCGCCGTGCCGTCCGTGAACGCGCCATTTTGCAGGCACTCGCGGCTGCCGACACTCACTTCTTTCACGCTCAAGTCATCGATGAGAAACTCGCCCGCGCCCAGCAGGCCGACGACGAATTCGTTGAACAGCGTCGGGTCGCTGCTGCCCGGCGGCGGGCTGGCGACGCCGGAATACGAAAACGTCTGCCACGCGGCTTTGCCCGTTTCATCGCTGCCGCTCCACGCCTCGGGCGCGGTGTTGTCCATGTTCGGATTGCGCAGTTCGAGGCTCGAGCCGCCGCCGTTCGCGCGGTCGTCCCAGCGCCCGCCGCCGTAGTAGTGGACTTCATTCGCGGGATTCCCGCTCGCGTCTTCCACCCGCACGAGGTCGTCCGTGCCCGACAGCGCACCGGTGAGCGGCCCGACCACGGCGATGCCCGGAAACTTCGCCAGCAGCGCCGTCGCATCCTGCGCCACGACGAGGTAGCCGCCCGCCGGAATCGTGGTGCCCGGCGCGAAGCTGAACCCCGCGCCACCGCTGATTTTCCAGCCGGTCAGCATCACCGGCGCACCGCTGCGGTTGTAGAGTTCGATCCACTGCTCGGGCTGCGCGACGGTGCCGGTGGGCTGATAGGTCGCGTGGTGTTTGTACATGATTTCGTTCACCACGATGGCGGTGTTGAGCGTGAAAGTGTTTGCGCTGCCGGGCGTCGCCGCGTTGGGCGTGAGCCAGCGTCCACTCGCGTCGCGCGCCTGCGCTTTCGCGCTCGTGAGCGCGGCGTCCGCCACGCCCGTGCCGCCGGGTGCGCTGAGGAAAAGTTTGTCGCCCGCCATCGGATGAAAGCCGAGCGCCGACTGATCGAGCGACAGCAGCCCGCCGGCCGCGAGCGTCGTGCCCGCGCCGAACGTGTAGTACGTCGCGCCGCCCGACGTGCTGATGGTGTAGCCCGCGAGCGCTAGCGGGGCGGTGCCGCCGTTGCGCAGCTCGAGGAAAAAGACCGCGTCGGTCGTGGCGGCGAGTTCGTTGAAAGTGAGCGCGTTGGCGCTCGGCGGCTGCGGCGTCTCGATCATGTCGAGCGTGGCGATGAAATATGCGTCGGCATTGCCCGCGCTCGCCTGATGCAGCTCGACGGCGAGCACGTTGTCGCCCGTCGTGAGCGCGGCGGCGGGCACTTCGATCGCGCCGCTGAACTTCGGATACACGATGTCGCTCGCCGCCGGCGTGGTCTGCGTGGGCGTGCCCGCCGGCATGTTCACGCGCTGGATTTCCGTGCCGTTGAGATAAAAGACCGCGCCGTCGTCCACGACATAGTTCAGCAGCAGCCGGTAGGTGGAAGTGGCGCTGCCGGAATTGGTGAAGTGCCTGCGGAAGTAGGTGGCGACAGGGTTTGCGGGCAGGGTGGTGTGCGTGAGCAGCGGCGCGGCGGTGGCGCTCCACTTCAGCCGCAGCGCGCCGGGATTCGCGCCGGGGCCGGCATTGGTCCACACGAAATCGAGCGTGTTCGCACCCGCGTTGAACGGCCCCGCAATCGTGAACGGCCCGAGGTACGCGCCGAAGCCGCCGGTCGCGAGGCCGCGGCTCGCGCCGTTGAGCAGCACGTTGTCGAGGCTGTTGTCCACGGCGGTGTAAAATTTCAAACTCGCCGTGCTCGCGTCGTAGCCGGACAGGTCGAACGTGGTGCGATACGTGAAGGTGCCCTCGGGTGCAGAGTCCGTGCCGTTGCTGCTGAAGCCGATCCATTGCGAAAGCCCGTCCGCCGCGAGCCACGCGGGATGCGGGATCATGGCGAGCGCGGCGAGGCCGGTGCCGGTATTGGTGTAATGCGGATCGGGCTGGCCCGCGTTGAGCAGCGTGCCGTTGGCCGCGATGCCCGAGTTGAAGAGCGTCGCGATGGGCGTGACGTAGGGCACCGGCGTCGGCGTGACCGTGCCTTCCTTGTAAAATTTCACCTCGCTCAAGCCGGCAGATTGGCCGAGGTCGCCGTAGTTGCTCGTGATGTTCAGCCGCACCTGCCGCACGTTCTGCCGGTCGATCTCGAGATGCTGCCCCGGCTCGGTGGAAAGGCCCGACGCCTTGATGAAAGTGAACGTCCCCAGCGAGGTGAACGCGCCACCCGCGGTCGAAGCGACGAGCACCTCGACCTGCCGCGCGCTGCGCGAGGTGAAGCTGACCTCGTTGTAATTCCAAACGTGCAGCGACGTGAGATGCACCGCGCTGCCGAGGTCGTAGGTGATGACCGCGGGCAAGGGATTGGTCGGCGCGGCCAAGTTGCCGTTGCTCAGCCACATCGTCCCGTCCGCCGTGGTGCCGTGGAAGCCCGCGCTGAGCCCAGAACCGTTGACCGAGTTCACCGCGCCGCGCGTGTAGCCGCCGGTCGTGAGCTGCGAGGAAACGCTCGCCACGGTCACGCCCGTCGCTTCGATTTCCGAGGCGACGCTCGCCGCGACTTCGTTGCTGAAGGCGTAGTGGTGCCACGTCGAGCCGGGCGTGAAGGGCAGAAAATCGAAGGCCATCGTGCCGTCGCCGAGCGCCTTGTAGTGATACTTCACGAGCAGCCCGTTTTCCGAGTCCGTCGCATCTTCATCCACCGTGAACTGCGTGCCGCTGTCCGCCGGCGTGATCCGCATGATCCGCTGCCCCGGCCCGCCGTAGCCGACGACATAGAAAGTGGCGATGTAGGCCGCGCCGGGCGTGAGCCCCGAGAGCGCGAGGCGCGAGGTGCTGTTGGCCAGCGACGCGCCGTAGAAAAAATTCTCGCATAACTGCCGGCTGCCCGTGCCCGCCGGGAGATTCGGCACGTTGTTAGCGAAGGGGGTGGGCGCGCCTTGCAGGCTCCACGTCGAGCCGCTCAGCACATTCGAGCCCGGCGAATCAAAGGTCACGCCGTTGATCGCGCTGAACGCGCCGGGCCGGTTAAGGCCGATTTTGTGCGTGTAGCTTTTCGCCGTGGAAATGCCCGAGTCCGCGTCGCCCGTCCACGCCAGCACATTCCACACGCCGCCCGGCTGCTGGGCCGGGGCGTCTTGGTAAAGCGTGACGCTGCCATACTTGAACCCCGCCGGGCCGCTGCTCCAGCCCGGCTCCGCATAGGCCGGCGTCTTCCACGTCGCGTCGGGGGCCGCGCCGGAGTTGTTGTATTTCCAAGTGCTCGCGAGATCGATCATCCGCGTCGTCACCGGACCGGGCGGCGGCGGAAAATTCACCGCGCCCGGCGTGCCGCCAATTTGCGCGCTGGCCGTCCAGCTCGCCGCCGTGCCCGACGCGAGAAACGGGTCGCGTTTCGCCAATGAAACCCCGCCGCCATCCGCCGCCACCGGCCAGTCGCCGTGGTCGGAGTAAGTCAGCGTGTCCATGATGCGCCCGCTGTTATTCACGAGGCGGATGGTATCGCCGCTGTTCGACAGTACGCCCGTGAACGGCCCTAGCGCGCCTGCGATAGAGCCCGGCGTTTTCGCCACCACCAGATCCGCACCGCCCGTCATCACCGTGCCATTGGGAAAGGTAAAAGCGATGCCGCCATCGAACTGCCAGCCAGACAAATCGACCGACACACCCATCATGTTATGCAACTCGATCCACTCCGCCGCATCCCCGCCGGTCGGGTGGTACATGATCTCGGTGAAAGTAATCACCCCATCGCTCGGCGAACCGGCGCGAGTCTGGGCGGGGAGTCCGACGAGCGCGGCAGCGAGGATGGCGAAGAGGCGGAGAGATGGCATGGGGTGGGTGTGGACGGGATGGACGGGGTTTGGGCCGGGATGCTAAACGGAAGTTACATCAAGTGGCGGTTTGCGAAACTAAGGAGCCACTATTTCCCCGTAAACCGCGCATTGACGCTGGCGTGAAAGCGGCGTCTCTTCCCGCAGTCGCTTTTGCCCGTCTGGACAGCGCCTGGACTCTAATAAACAACACGCAAGCCACCCCACCATGAACCAATCCTCCTCCTCGCACCGTACCGGCAGCCGGCTTTCACCCCTCGCTCATTCCATCTGCGCGCTCGTCTTCGCCAGCCTCGGTGCCTCCGCGCTGGCCGCGGACAGCTTCTCCATTAATTTTTTCACCGGGAACGCCGACTCCGGCGTGGACTCGGGCAAGACCTATACCGCCATCGGCAATATCCTCGGCGGCGATGCCGGGGTGAATGGGGCGACCTTTTTTGGCACCGGCACTTCCGGCACAGGCTGGGCGCTCACCGATACTCCGAATCCGTTTGGCGGAGGTGGAAACCATAGCGGGCTGAACGCAGGCATCGAAACCATCGCGCAGCTCTTCGATGCGTTTCAATATAACGGCAACCCGGCGCACTTCACCCTCACCGGACTCACCGCGGGGCAGACTTATCGGACGACCTTTTACAACCAGGCTTGGGGTTTGGGTGCCGATCGGACCCAAGCCGTGACCTCGAACCTGGGAGGCTCGACGGCCTCGATCAACTATAACGAAGACGCGCTCCTCCTCTCGAAGCTCAACTATACCTATACTGCCGACGCCGCGGGTTCGGTGCAGCTTTCCTTCAACATCATCGGCGCTGGATCGATGCACTTTTACGGAGCGAGCAATGAGTTGCTCAATGTGTGGTCGCCGAACTCCGGCAATAACTGGGGTACGGCGACCAACTGGTCCACTGGTGCGGAATCCAACAGCGCGGGCAGCGACGCCAGCTTCCTCGGCCAGGGCACGCCGACGGTCGTGAATCTCAATGCCGCCAAAACCGCCGGCCACATCCTCTTCGCGGGGGCGAATGCCTATACCATCTCGGGTGGCAATTCGCTGACCCTCCAGGCGGGCGGCGGCTATGCCTCCATCGACACGGAAGCCGGTGGAAGTCATACCATCGCGAGCAATGTAGTTTTCACGAGCACCACCCAGAAAACCGGCGGCGGCACGCTGAACCTCACGGGCAGCCTTTCCGGCAGCGGCGGAGTGATCGTGAATGGCGGCACGCTGGCCTTCAACGGCGCGCAGACCATCGGCTCACTCGCGAGCGTGGCGGGCACCACGGTTTCCATTCCCGGTGCGACGCTTGCCGCGGGCGGCAACAACCAGAGCACCACCATCGCCGGGACCATCTCCGGCGCGGGTGGCTCCCTCACAAAGCAGGGCAATGGAACTCTGACCCTGACTAGCACCAACACCCACACCGGCGGCACCACGGTCAGCGGCGGCACGCTCCTGCTCACGGTGAATAACGCCGCCGGCTCCGGCGTGCTCAATGTCGCCGGCGGCGCGACGGCCGTGACGAACCTTGGCACCAGCCAGACCGTGAGCGGCCTCGAAGGCAGCGGTAACGTGATCCTGGCCCGACCCATCGCCACGGCTTTCTCCGGCGATGCAGGCTCCGGCATTTCCGGCTCGAAGACTTACACCCATCTGCTCGACTTCAATGGCAGCAACGGCACGACGACGATCAACGGCGTGGCCTTCACCAACGCCGGAACCGTCGGCGGAAACTGGGCGCTCACCGGGGCTGGGGTTCCTTTCGCCGGCGGCGGAGGAAGCGGCGTGGACAAGCTGCTTTCGGATTTCTACTACAATGGCAACCCAGGCTCCCTCACCTTGTCTGGCTTTACTCCGGGTTCCTTGAATGAAGTGCGCCTGTATAACCGTGACTTCGGTCCCGCCGGCGATCGCATTCAGACCGCGACCTTCAATACGGGAAGCACCGTCGAAACCTTGAGTAACTACGACCAGAACGGCATCGCGAGTTCCAACTACCTGGCTTACCAGTTCCGCGCGGATGCCAGCGGTAACATCGCCATCTCGATGTTACCGACCAACCCAGGCAACACCTATCACTGGTACGGCGTCACTGCCGAAGCGGTCAACGACCTCGCCACGACGCTGACGGTGGGCAACGGGAGTAACCATCAGTTCGACGGAAACCTCAGCGGTTCCGCCAACCTCGTGAAGGTCGGTTTCGGCACGCAGCAGTTGACCGGCGTCAATACCTACACTGGCCGGACTACAATCAGCGCCGGAACCCTGCAGCTTGGCAGCGGCAGCCTGCCCGGCCCGATCGTTGGAAATGGCAGTCTGGTAAAGGCCGGCAACGGGACGACGCTCACCTTGTCCGGCGCGAATGGCTACACCGGCGGAACGACCATCATCGGCGGCACCTTGCGCTCCGGTTCGGCCACCGCCACGGGTTCCGGGCAGGTCGTCATCGGCGCGTCGGGGACATGGGATCTCGGATTCGAAACTCCAACCATTCCAGGGCTGGTGGGCGACGGCAATGTGACCCGCACCGGCGTCGTTTCGACCGGCGCGGATGGCTCGACCACGATTTCCAACGCCAACACTTACGTCCAGGCACTCGCCTTCAATAATGGCAATCTGACGATCAATGGGGTGAATTTTACCGGCACCGGGCTGAGCGGGGTGGGATACGCCTTGACCGGGGCGACGGTCGGCTTTACCGGCGGGCCCACGCCCGGCGGCATCGGTGGCGGGCCGGCCTACGCTTCTTTGCTCCAGAATTTCTACTACGGCGGCAATCCCGGAGTGCTGACCTTTACCGGACTCACCGCGGGCAAGGCTTACGAGGCGGTAGTCTTTTCGAACCAAGCATGGGGGTCGCGCGTGGAGAATGCGACCTTTGCCAGTGGCACCGACAGTCAGCTACTGGCTGGAACTGATCCGGGAAATAACGGCTATTACTCCTACAAATTCGTGGCTGACGGCAGTGTCGCTTCGATCACCATGTCTCCGCTGGTCGCTAGTGACACCTATCATTGGTATGGAGCGACTCTGGCCGACTTGGGAACATCGCATTCCACGCTGACGCTTGGCAGCGCCAGCGACTATGTCTTCAACGGCAATGTGAGCGGAGGAACCAGCATCGTGAAGGTGGGTTCCGGCAGGCAGGAGTTGAATGGCGTGAACACCTATTCTGGCTCGACCGCCATCAATGGCGGTTCAATCCAGTTCGGCAGCGGAACCCTGCCGGGTGCAATCACCGGGATTGGCAAGCTGATCAAGAGCGGCAGCGGGCTGCTGACCCTGTCTTCGGCAGCCAACACTTACAGCGGCGGAACCGACATCAATGGCGGCACGCTCAAGGCCGCGGCACCGAATGCAACCGGCACAGGGGTCGTCACCGTCGCGACCAACGCGACTTGGGACTTGGGAGTGAGCAGCCACACCGTAGCCGGACTTAGCGGCAATGGTACCGTCTTACGCACGGGCGGCGCGATTACTCTCGGTGCCGACGGCGCGGCCCAAATCTCCACAGCCAATAACTACCTACTCAAGCTCGACTTTGGCAACAATGGCGGGGCCACGGTGAACGGGGTCACTTTTGACGACGTGGGAACGAGCGGAGCAGGGTGGTCGCTCGCGGGCGCTGGGAATCAGTTTGGCGAAGGCAATCTTTCCGGCTTCCACACAGGCTACGACCAGCTTGTGGATGACTTCTATTACGGCGGAAATCCGGGCGTTCTGACCTTCAACAACCTGACCATCGGCAAGTCCTATAACGCCGTGCTTTATACCAAGGTGGGACTGTGGGCCGGGCGTCCGCAGACGGCCACGTTTGACCAAGGTATGGGCGGTGCCAGCCAGGTTACTTTCGATCCCGGCGATTACGGCTATCAGTCCTACCGGTTTGTCGCCCAGACCGCATCGTTAAGTATTACCATGGCTCCGTCGAACGGCACCTACCACTGGTTTGCCGCGACCCTGGATGATACGGCTTTTGCGACCCTCACCGTGGGCGATGCGAATAACTACGCCTTTAGCGGCGTGATCACCGGATCGACCAACCTCGTGAAGCAGGGCACTGGCACCCAGACGCTCTCGGGCGCGAGTAACTACAGCGGCTTCACCGCGATCAACAACGGCGTGCTGAGTATCAGCGCCAGCAACAACCTGGGCGACGGCTCGGCGACTAACACCATTACTATCAACGGCGGCAAACTGCGTAATACCGGCGCGGGGGTGAATCTTGGCGTCAACCGCACCGTGACCATCGGGGCGTCGGGCGGGACGATCGAAGTTACCACCGGCGCATCCTTGACGGTTCCCGGAGCCATCAGCGGCCCCGGCAACACCCTGACCAAGACTGGCAACGGCACCCTGACCATCAGCGGCCCGCAGACTTACGCCACGCTCAACGCCAACGCCGGCGTGACCAACTTGAACAGCGCGCTCGGCACCGGCACCTCGACTTTGAACGCAAACGCGAACGTGAACATTACCGTCAGCCAGACCCTCGCCGCCCTGAACATCGGCAACGGCGTGACCGTAACCTTCGGCGACGGCCTGCCCTTTGCCGGTGCGCCGGACAAGCTGGGCGGCGGTGTCGCTGTGGTGCCGGAGCCGGGATCGCTGGCGCTGCTACTGGCTGGGGTACTGGGCTTGGCCGCGCGGCGAAGACGTGAGGTTTGACGAAAAAGACTGAGTAAGATGTCGGCTGAGTTGTCAGAGAAGTGCGGTTAAGAAACAAAAGTTCCCTAGCACCTCCGGGTTGCCGGCGGCGCGAATGTGGCATCTAGCGGCCCGGACAACCTGTCATATCCCCGCCATGCGTTACTTTTTTGCGCCTGCTTTTTCTCCTCTAGGCCTGTCGCTCTCCGGGCACGCGCGCAAAACGGATTGGCCGCCTCCTTTCCATGCAATGAAGGCGCGGGGACGACGGGTCACGGACACTACGGCGGTGCATCATGTCGGGACGTTGTCGAACTGCTGAACACCGGCACCACGACCGTGAACCTCGGTGGCTGGTCGTTCAGCGACGATGAGCCGCTGCCGGGCAAATGGGTTTTCCCCGCGCGCACGCTCGCGCCGGGCGGCTGCCTCATCGTGTTTCTTTCAGAAAAAATCGCGCGTCCGCGCGCGGGAACCTGCCGCGAATTTCAAACTCTAGCTCAGCGGGGGCGCGCTCCGGCTCTACAACGGCGACGTGACCGGCCTGCCGACGAGCGTGGGCGCGACGCTGACGTCTTCGAACGCGCGCCGGATGTGGGAGAAGTGCATGGCGAATGTGGAATTCCGTTCGCTGTTTGCGGATCGCGCGCACCGGCATCGTCATTTCACAGCTTCAGGCGCGTGGTTATTTTCCCACGCTGCTCGCGCCGACGGTCGCGCCGCTGCCAGGCACGGTGGCGACGGGCACGGTCGTCACACTAACGTAGTCGCCGGTTGTCGGCGTGCTTTACCGCACGCTCGATGGCACCGATCCGCGCCCGTTCGGCGGCTCGCCGAGCGCGGCGGCGGCGTGATTTTCAACCTTACCTACAACAACGCGCCGCCGTGGCCTGCCGCCGCGAGCGGCTTCGGCTACTCGGTCATTAACGTCGCGCCCGCCACATTTTCGGGCGCCGGATGAAGGGACGCGCTGGAGGGCGAGCACCGCGCTCTACGGCTCGCCGGGTGGGTTCTGTATTTCGGTGGACGCGATGGTCGGGGATGACCGGTGGCCCGCGTGGAATTTTACGACGGCTCGATGAAGATCGGCGAGGACGCGATCGCGCCGTATGCGCTTTCACTCACGAATGTCGCTGTCGGCGACCACTGGCTCGCTGGGGAGCCCGTGAGCGCCGGCATCACGATTTCGAAACCGAGCAGGTCACCATTCATGCACCCTCAATCACGCCCCAATTCTTCCTGGGGATGCGGTTCACGAAGCCGTAGAAATCTGGCGATAGATGGAAGCCACCGGGGATTTGAAACCGCTGTGGGCTTCGTTTTTGAATGCGTCATCGATGGCTGGGGGCTATTGAACGAGTTCGCCTTTACGCTTCTAGGGCTCGGACGGGCTCGAACGTCCGCGGACATAGGTGAATTTAGGTGAACGCGTTGTGCAAAACTGTTATGCAATCCGAACCTCAGCCACGGCTGCCGCCTCGTTTTATTCTGTAAATGCGAGAGTGGCGGATGGGGGGATTCTTCCCTGCCCCGCGTAAGTCGCTCATTTACAGAGAACTACGAACCCGCGATTTCCTCCCTTTGTATCGCCGGTTTGTAGCAACCGCAACCGATTACCGAAAATCATGCGATGCCGAGGCGGGGAGTTCGCCGAAAGTCAGCGCCGTGACGCACTCCGCTTTTACATGAATCACACGCTCGACGTTTTGCACAATGCCTTCGATGGCGAGGAATGATTCTTCACCGATGACGAGCCGGAATCGCTCATAAAGAAGTGGCGTGACAATGGCGTTGGCGACGCCGGTTTCGTCTTCTACGCTGACGAAAACGAAGCCCTTTGAGGTGCAACCGATTTTTGGACCGCGGAGTGGTTTAGTTGTTTAGGATGATCTGAGCTTCGAAGTGACGAGG
>JANXWQ010000369.1 GCA_025351065.1 Chthoniobacter sp.
GAAACAACTGCCGACCGTGACTCAAATCCGCACGGGCCAGAATTTCCGGCGAAAGGTCCGCGCGGAATTTCGCGATCACGGCCCGCTTGTTCGGGTCGACGGGCCGGAGGTCGCCCCACACCGCGCCGAGTTGTTTCGTGAGCGCCGCGTCATTGAAACCGGAGATCTGACGGGCGTGGAACGGAGTAACATCCGCCGCCGCGATCACCCCCTGGGCCACGGCGTCGAGCAACGCCTTCGCGGACGTCGGCCGGTTGGCCAAAGCGTTCAGGAGCGGCGGGCGCTGTTCGATCCCGAGCCATTTGTATTTGCCGACGGCCAGGCCCGGGGCGGCGGGATCGCCCAATTGCAGCAATCCCCCGAGGGCCGCGCTCGCGAGGGTGGTGTCGTTCGCCGCGATCTCTTTCAGCAGCGGCGCGAGATTTTCGGCGCGGCTGTCGAGCAGGCTTTGGATGGCCCGGCGACGGTTCTCGGAGTCGACCTTGGGATCGGCCGCCGCCGCCCGCAACTCGGCCAGCGCCCGGCCGTCGCCGAAGAGCAGATCCAACTCCTTCGCCTGGCGACGCGTGACGAGATCGGGGTGCTGTGCCACGACTCGGGAAAATCCGCTCCACCCCGGCGGCACCCGGGCCTGCCGCCAGCCGCGGGTCGCCGCCAGGGTGCCGCGGACGAGTTCCCCCTGACCCGCAGTCGAGGTCGTCGCCCGGGCCAGCAATCGCGCGAACCCCGCCGGGGAGTTCTCCAAATCCTCCGCCAAACGGCGGGCGATGAATTCCCGCACCAGCGGAATCCGCGCCGCCTCAAACAGCGCCACCCCGGTCCCCAGGTCCACTCCCACCAACGGCTCGATCCCCTGCCAGAGCAGCAGCGGGAGGTTGTGATCGGCGGCGTCCTCGGCGTGCTGGAGCATGGGACGCGCGAGGTCGGCGCGGGCTTCGGCTGGGAAGCGCTGGAGCGCGGAGACGAGCGCGAGGCGCACGGCGGGCGAGGGGTCGTTTTGCGCGAGGCGGAAAAATTCGGCGGGCACGGTTTTCAGCGCGCGGGTGTCTTCAGTGAGAAAGCGGATGGCCCAGATGCGGAGATGCTCGTCGGAGTGCGCGAGGGTTTTGCGCAGCAGCGCGTCGCCCGCGCTGCCGATGGCGTGGAGCGCCCAGAGCGCGCGGAGCTGGTGCGGCACGTCGGTTTCCTTGGCGAGCATGGTGAGCAGTGCGGGCGCGGCGTCTTTCATTTTTCCACCTGCGGCGGCGCGCTCCTGGAGGATGCGGCGCGACTGGCGGACGAGCCAGTCATTCGGCGAAAGCTGGAGCTGCACGAGTTCGGCGTTGGTGAGCTTCGCGAGGTCGGGCGGGATGATGTCCGCGGGGCCGTGGGTGATTTGGTAAATGCGCCCGCTCGTCCGGTGGACGCCGTCGTTTTCGTGGCACTCGCCGGTGTCGCTCCAGTCCGCCATGAAAACGCCGCCGTCCGCCGCGGCGAGCAGTTCGGTGCCGCGGAACCACGGATCGCCGACGGTCAGAAAATCCGCGCCGTGTTTGGCCACGTAGCCGCTGCCGTCGCGTTCGAGATTTTCCATGTTCACGCGGCGGCCCCAGAAATTGACGGTGAAAAGTTGGTCGCGGTATTCCGCGGGCCAGTTGCCGCCTTGGTAAATGAGGCAGCCTTCGTGGGCGTGTCCGCCGCCGAGTTCGTCCGCGCCGTTTTTGCCGTCGCGGGATTCCGTCCATTTACCGCTCGCGGTCCAGTGCAAATGATCGGCGTGCTGCTGGATGAGGCCGTAGGTGTGCGGCGTGAGATCCTCGCCGTACATGCGCTGGTAATGCGCGCCGGGGATGAGGTGCCACAAATGCCCGATGACCGTGTTGACGAAAAAGCCCTCGCCGAATTTGTCCCAGTCCATGCCCCACGAATTCGTGGTGCCGCTGGCCACGACCTCGAAAATTTTCCGCGTGGGATGATAGCGCCAGATCGCGCAGTTCATCGCGATGCGCTTCGCGTCCGGCGTGCCGGGCGGGCCGACGTGCGAGGTGGCCTGGATGCCGTGGCGTCCGTAGAGCCAGCCGTCCGGACCCCAGCGCAGGCCGTTCGCGATGTTGTGCCGCACGGGACCGAAGTCGAAACCGTCGAGCACCACCACGGGTTTGCCGTCGGGGATGTCGTCCCCGTTTTTATCCGGGAAAAAAAGGAGCTGCGGCGCGCACAGCGCCCACACGCCGCCGAAGCCGACCTCGACGCTGGTGAGCCTCTGCACTTGATCGCAGAAGACCGTGCGCTTGTCGAAATGGCCGTCGTGATCCGTGTCCTCGAGGATGACGATGCGGTCGCGCTGCGTCAGATCGAAGCCGACCTTCGCCTCGCCGTACGTGTAATTTTCCGCCACCCACAGCCGCCCGCGCGCATCCGTGGCGAGCGCGATGGGCTGCTGCACGTCCGGCTCCGCGGCGAAAAGGGTGACGTGAAAACCGGGCGGCGCTTTGACCGTCTTCAGCGCCTCCACCGCGGGCATCGGCTCGCCCGCCTGTGTATTGAACGGCGCGGGGAAATCCACCGCGCGCGCGGTGCCAGCCAGGAAAATCAGCGCCAGGCCCGCTGCCCGCGCGGGCCGCATGGATACAGGCATCGCGGGTTACTTCACGTCTCCGACCTTAGTCAGCTTGGTGCTGATTTCC
>JANXWQ010000375.1 GCA_025351065.1 Chthoniobacter sp.
TGTCACGCCAAATCCAAAACTGCCCGCAAACCCTGATAGATACAAGTAGCGCTAACGGGATTCGAACCCGTGTCCCCGCCTTGAGAGGGCAGTGTCCTAGGCCCCTAGACGATAGCGCCGTTTTTGAGGAGGGCGGGAGACTAGCGGGGTTCCGGCAGCGGACAAATGGTATTTTTCCCCACGCGCTGCGCTGCCGCTGGCCGGTGAAAAAAAGCCGCCGCCGCTCAGCGTTTCGCGCGCGGGCCGTCGGCCACGGCGGTGGGCGGCTGCGTGGGGGCGATACGGGTTTGATCGAGCCGGGCGAGCGCCTCCTGGAGCTGCCCGTCGATGGGCGTTTTGAGCGTGGGCTCCAGCTTCGCCATGCGGCCGTAGAGCAGGCGGTAGTAGCCTTTCAGCACGTCGCGCTTTTCGTAATCGGTCTTCACCGCGGCGGCGCGCTCCCACTCGGTCTGCACCGCGGGGTCGCGCTGCGCCTTGGTCTTGGCCTCGCGCAGGCGGACGTGCTGCTTGACCAAATCCTCCGCGTCAGCCGTCACCGACGAGCGCGTTTTGATCGGGCTCTCGACAGGGCGCGAGCGCGATTTTTCCGACGGCTGCGGCATCTCCGGGATGAGCGAAAGCCCGGCGGGCGGCGGCAGGAGCTGCGCGGGTTTGGCGGGCATGAGTTCCAGCCGGTCATTGTCCTTTTCCGCCGGCGCGAGCGGCGGCGGGGAGTTGTCCCCGGCGGGCGCGGGCTCTTTTACGGGCGCCTTGGCTTCGGCGAAAAGCGGGAGCGCGGTGAGCAGCGCGGCGGTGAGCAGGGCGGTCGTGGGTTTCATGGCGAGCGCCGACGATACGGGAAACCGTCCGTTTGCCAAGGCTTCGCTCGGCCCGCTTATTTTACTGGCGGGCTGCCCCCGGAGCCTTGGCCGGCTTGAACTCGCGCGCCCTCCGCTCCCCCTCCGCCCGCTGCCCGGGTGTCATGGTGCGTCCAAGCTCGTCAGCCGAAATCTTCACGCCTGGCTTCTCGCCCGACCTTACTTGGTGTTGAGCGCCAGCCAGCCGATACCACTTATATGCCTCGACCTTGTCCTCCGGCACGTCTGCGCCCACTTCGTAAATAATGCCGAGTCTGTTTTCCGCGTCCTCATACCCTTGTGCTGCGGACTTATGAAACCACTTCATCGCTTCGGTCATGTCTCGGGGCACGCCCCAGCCTCCATTTTCTTTTTCATAACAGAGGCCGAGGGCGAATTGCGCTTCGGCATGCCCTTGATCCGCAGCCTTGCGATACCATTTCACCGCCTCCGGTTTGTCACTTTTCTCCCCCTGCATGACAAACAGATACCTGTCGGCGAGTCGGCATTGCGCGTCGGCATCCCCTTGCTCGGCGGCCCTGCGATACCACTTCCTCGCAAGTGGCCAGTCTTCCCGCACTCCTTTGCCGTCGGCATACATATCACCGAGTTCACGTTGAGCATCGACATCGCCTTTTTCGGCGCTGGCGAGTAGCTCGGCGGAAGGCGTCTGTTTGCAAGAGCAAAGCAGACCGGCAGCGAGGATGAGGATAAGGCGGCGCATTTTGGCAACGCCGGAGCCGACGGCTTACAGCGTCTTGCAAAACTCCTCGAAGCGATCGAGGCCCTTTTTGATGACGTCGAGGCTGGTGGCGTAGCTGAGGCGGACGGTGGCGTCGTTGCCAAAGGCGACGCCGGGGACGACGGCGACCTGGTGCTTGCTGAGCAGGCGGTCGGCGAAGTTCGACGAGCTGAGGCCGAGTTTGCCGATGTTGACCAGCACGTAGAACGCGCCCTGCGGTTTCACCACGCTGACGCCGCTGATGCCGGCCAGGCGGTTGACCATGTAGTTGCGGCGCATGTCGAATTCGTCGCGCATGTCGGCCACGGGCTGCTGGTCGCCTTTGAGCGCGGCGAGCCCGCCTTTTTGGGCAAAGCTGCACGGGTTGGAGGTGCTGTGGCTTTGGATGGCGTCGATGGCTTTGGCAATGGCCTCGGGCGCGCCGAGGTAGCCGAGCCGCCAGCCGGTCATGGAGTAGGCTTTGGAGAAGCCGTTGACGGTGATGGTGAGGTCATTGACCGCGGGCGAAAGGCTGGCGGTGCTGATGTGCTGCGCGCCGTCGTAGGTGAGCTTCTCGTAGATTTCATCGCTGAGGATGAAGATGTCTTCGTCCACGCAGACTTCGGTGAGGGCTTCGAGTTCCGCCCGGGTATAGACCGCGCCGGTGGGGTTGCCGGGGGAGTTGATGATGACCATTTTCGTCCGCGGGGTCATGGCGTCTTGAAATTCTTCGGCGGTCATCTTCCAGCCGTTCGCTTCTTTCGTCTGGACGAAAACCGGGTCGGCTCCGGCGAGGCGCACCATCTCGGGGTAGCTGAGCCAGTAGGGCGCGGGGATGATGACTTCGTCGCCGGGCTGGCAGGTGGCGAGGATGGCGTTGTAGCAGGAGTGTTTCGCGCCGTTGCTGACGATGCACTGCGAGGGTTTGTAATCGAGGCCGTTGTCGGCTTTGAACTTGTCGGCGATGGCCTGGCGCAGCTCGGGTGTGCCGGAGCTGGGCGTGTATTTGGTGAAGCCCAGCTCGATGGCGGCTTGCGCGGCGGCCTTAATGTGGTCAGGCGTGTCGAAGTCCGGCTCACCTGCGCCGAAGCTGCAAACGTCGAGGCCCTCGGCCTTCATGGCCTTGGCTTTCGAGTCGATGCTGAGGGTCAGCGAAGGGGTGAGAATCGTGGCGCGTTGGGAGAGTTCCATGGTCATTTGGGTTTTGGTTTTTGGGTTGTGGGGAAAGCGGGACGGCTATTTGCCGAACCAGCTTTCGATCAGCGGCTTCAAATTGTTTTCCTTGATCTGCACGATGCCCATCTCGCGCTTAGCATTGTCGGCGGAGTCGCTGGCATGCGCGGCGTTGACCATGATGGTCTGGCCAAACTCACGCCGGATAGTGCCGGGGGGCGCTTTCGAGGGATCGGTCGGCCCGAGCACTTCGCGGATTTTGCGCACGGCATCCACGCCCTGGTAACAAAGGGCGATGCACTTCTCGGAGCCGGGCTCATTGCGCCGGTCGGCGGGGCAGTCGCTGGGCCGCTGGCCGGCCATGAATTTCACGATCTGCTCCCAGTTGTCGCGGCCGGTGATGGGGCCGAGCAGGTCGCCGAGCTTGGTCTGCACAGCGTCGCCAAGCGGCATGGCGAATTCCTTTTCGAGCAGCGTGCGCGCGGTTTCGCCGGCGCGGCCGCGGAGCTTGTCCTGCAAAACCTCGAGCACCGGGCCGTAAAATTCCTCGGCCTGCGCCACGGTCATGCGATGCACTTTGCACGCGATGATGTAGAGCCCGGTGCGGGAGAAAAGGTCGATCACGCCGCCGGGCCGCGCGTTGGGGAAGCGGAAGTTGTCCGGCTTGATGAGCACGAGCGTCTTCTCGACTTTCGAGCCTGCCGGAAATTTCACCGCCTCGTCGAGCAACCCGCCGTCTTTATCCGAGTACTCCGCCCAAAGTTTCAAATCGCTCTCCGCGCAGGCCGCGTCCGGCGGCGCGAGCACGCCGGGCTCGAAGTAAGTCACGTCCCCGTGCACATCCGCGAGGTAATCGCCGTAGGTGTCGCGGATGGTCTCGCCGCTGGTGCGCTCATTGACGATGTGCCCCACGGTCGAGCGCAGTTTGCTCACCGCGTCCTCGCCTTTGAAAACCAGCATCAGCACCCGCGGATGCGTGTCGCCGCTCGGCCCGAAATTCTGGAGCACATACTTCCTGATCAGTTCCTGCGTCGCGCGATGCCCCGGCTCCTGGTCGTTCACGATGCCCTCCGCGTATTTCTCCACCAGCTCCCGGCTCGGCGCGAACATCCGCGCCGCCACCACCTCCAGCCCCGTGCGCGAAATGAGCCGCGCGAGAATGCCGCCGGTGCGCGACTTGCGGATCGAGTAAGGCGTGACGAGCACGTAGGAAAGTTCTTCGGCCATAGATAAAAAGTGCCCGCGCAGCCCGCCGGAAAATCAGCTTTTCACGGCGCGGTACCCACGCAGGCAGGGGTTTTTGTTGGAAATTTTTCGGTTATTTTTTGGGGCGGGCAAGCTATCGGTGGCACGCGCGTAACGTCAACGGATTTTTCCCGCGCGGTGCGGCTTCTCCGCCGGTGAAGCGAAAAGCGAACACGGCAAAGCGTTTTTGGCCCCCGCCCTGCTAGGGAGTCCATGCATGTCGCTGCGCCCCATTTTTCTCCTGCTCCCCGCCGCCCTGCTCACGGCCTGCGCGAGCCCGCACTACACCTACCGCTATGTGCCGGGCAAGACCGCCGAGAAGGTGGGCCGCTGGGCCGTGGCCCCGCCCGCCGCGCCGCCCGCCGTGCATGCGGCGGTCGAGGCGGCGAACCGCATCGCCGGGCTGCCCTACTGCTACGGCGCGGGGCACGGCGCGGGGGAGGACACGGCGTATGATTGCAGCGGCGCGGCGAGCTACGTGCTGCGCGGCGCGGGGAAGCTGGGGGAGGCGGAGACGTCGGGCAGCTTTCGCCACTACGGCGCGGCGGGGCCGGGCGAGTGGATCACGATCTATGCGAAAGCGGGGCACGTCTTCATGTCCGTGGCCGGGCTGCGCTACGACACCGGCTGGACCGACGCTGCCAAAGGCCCGCAATGGACCACCCGCGACCGCCCGGCGGACGGCTGCGTGCTGCGGCATCCGGTGGGGTTGTAGGCGATGAACCAGCCGCCAAAGAAAACGACGCTGCAGGAATTGAGGACGGCGATCTCCGTTGGGCTGGTCATGGGTCTGATCCTTGGGCTGTTACTCGCACGTTCCGTCTCCGCGCCTTGAACTTGGACGAATGGTGCCGGGCGGTTTTCACGTTCGCCGAGGTTCAGCTTTCGGTGAGGACGTAGCGGTAAAGCAGCCAGCCGAGCCCCCAGCCGAACGCTGGGAGAAAGAGCATGCCCTCGACGGCCCATTCGTAAAAACGCTCGCCGGGTCGCTGGCGGGTGGCGTGCAGGAGCCAGGCCTGGTAGAGGCCGGTGAGTAAGGACAGGACGGCACCGCACGCGGCGGCGTAGTCGTGAAAGCGGAGATGCAACGCGAGAAAAATCTGCGCGGCGCAGGCCAGCGTCCAAAGCATGCGGCGCGCGCCTTTTTCGCCCCAGAGGACTGGAATGGAGCGAATGCCGCACTGCGCATCGCCGGTGCGGTCGCGGAGGTCGCAGAGCAGCATATTGAAAAGGAGATAGCACCAGGCCCAGGGAGCGAGGAAGAGAAAGCCCGTGGTCTCCAGTTTGAGGCTGCTGAAGTTTTTGAATTGAATGGCGGGGATGGGGTTGCGTTCGCTGCCGGAAAAAAGGAGCCCGAAGATCGCAGCGGTGATGACTGACGGGGCGAACAGGGTCTTGACGAGCGGCACGTCTTTCCAGCGCCAGCCGCGCGGGGGCAGCGAGTAACCGAGCGCGACGACGCTGCCGCCGATGACGAGTTTGAGCGTGAGCCAATCGCGCCGCCAGACGGGCAACCCAATGAGGACGAGCGCGGAGAGAATTACCAAGCCCCGGACGGCCGCTCGCCAGCGCGCGCAGGCGGCGGCACGCTCGGGGATGTTGAGCGCGTCGGCGGGGTCGGTGCGGAGACGGTCGGCGTTGTAGATGAGCAGCGCCGCGCAAAACCACAGTGGCAGCCACGGCGCGGGGTCTGCGCCGAGGAAGCGGCCCATCGCCCAGCCAAACGCCGTGAGGCCCGCCGCGCCGTAGAGGTTCAGCGCGTGGAGGACGGTTTCGATTTCCGCGAAGATCGCGCGGCGTGGTGGGTTTTCGATTGGCAAAGGCGGGCGCGCGTGGTGTCGTGCCGCGCGCTTCCTACCTCCCGAACCGCGCCCTTTCAACCCGCCATGAGCACTGCCGCCGAACCCACCGCCCCGCTGCCCGACACCACTGCGCCTGCCGCTTCGTTCAAGGAGGACGACGTGGAGGCGGTCGCGTATTTCAAGGAGGCGCACGCGGCGATCAAGCATCAGCTCGGCAAGGTCATCGTCGGTCAGGACAAGGTCATTGACGAGCTGCTGATTTCCATTTTCACCCGCAGCCACGCGCTGCTCGTGGGCGTGCCGGGACTGGCCAAAACGCTGCTCATTTCCACGCTCGCGCAGACCATGAATCTGTCGTTCAAGCGCATCCAGTTCACGCCCGATCTCATGCCGAGCGACATCACCGGCACGGAGGTCATCTACCAGAACCCGCAGACCAATGAGCGCGAGTTCAAATTCCTCAGCGGGCCACTTTTTGCCAACGTCGTCCTCGCCGACGAAATCAACCGCACCCCGCCGAAGACCCAGGCGGCGATGCTCGAGGCCATGCAGGAGCGGCGCGTGACCGTGGGCGGCGTGAACCACAAGCTGCCCGAGCCGTTTTTCGTCCTCGCCACGCAAAACCCGGTCGAGCAGGAGGGCACCTATCCGCTGCCCGAGGCGCAGCTCGACCGCTTCATGTTCATGATCTTCGTGGACTACCCGAGCCAGCAGGAGGAGCTGGAAATCATGAAGCGCGGCACCGGCCCCGGAGCCGGCACGCCACGGTCGATCATGGAGCTGGACCACATCATGTATTTGCAGGGCGTGGTGAAGCGCATGCCGGTGGCCGATCACGTCTTCGAGTATGCGCAGAAGATCGTGGCCGCGACGCGCGCGAAGAGCCCACAGGCGCTCGACTTTTGCAAAAAGTGGGTGTCCTGGGGAGCCGGCCCCCGCGCCTCGCTGAA
>JANXWQ010000388.1 GCA_025351065.1 Chthoniobacter sp.
ACGCGGCGTCGCTCCTTCAGGGTTTCCCCCATTGAGAAAAATTCTCGACTGCTGCCACCCGTAGGTGTCTGGACCGTGTCTCAGTTCCAGTGTGGCTGGTCGTCCTCTCAGACCAGCTACCCGTCATAGCCTTGGTGAGCCGTTACCTCACCAACTAGCTGATAGGCCGCGGGCCCATCAAGATGCGCCAGGTTACCCCGGCTTTGGTGTCGTGCTGAATCCAGCACTGACCACATGCGGTATTAATTCGCCTTTCGGCGAGCTATCCCCCACTTCTCGGCAGATTGCCCACGTGTTACGCACCCTTACGCCACTGGACATCCGATGTATTGCTACACCGAATATCCCGTTCGACTTGCATGTCTTATCCACGCCGCCAGCGTTCGTTCTGAGCCAGAATCAAACTCTCCGTGAAAAACGGATGGGGCTTGCGCCCCAAAGTCTGCGCGAACGGCTGCTAAGGCCGTCGCTAAATCTGACCGTTCATACCCACCTTGCTCCTCCGGATTATTTCGGGCGGAGCGCGGTGGGGTTTGTCCGATCTGTTAGTTTTTAAATCAAAGATCTGACGTGTAACGCACAATTCAATTTTTGCTTACTATTTGACCGTTCTGAATTTGCTCATTCCGCGCCGCAGGACTTTCGCCATGCAGTCACGGAGTCGTGTGACAAATTCCAGAATCAAACTTTCAAAGAACGCCGCTCTCCATATTTCCGGGCAACAAGAAACCCAATCTTGGCACCGACACTTAAGTAGGCGCCTCACGGCGCTGGTCTCATTGTCGGGACGAGATTGAGTTCAATCTGAAGTCCCAGAAACTGGAAGAACTGACTGCTTTTATGCAGCCCCGCCTGTCTTGCGGGACGGGCACTTTAGGTGGTCGCTTGCGCTGGTCAACGGGAATTTTGAATTTTGTTCAACTTTCTTCGCTGACTGCTGTCGCTTTACCGTTTTTGCAGTCCCGCTTTTGGCGGCGGGGCGCAGAAAGTAGCGAGCCGGCCTTGGACGACAAGGGAAATTTTCCAAATGCCCAAAAATTCTTCGCGTGAGCCTGACCAAACGCTTCGCCCTTTGCCGGCGCATAACCGCTGAATCAAGCAACTATCATGGTTGGCGGGCGATGCAGCCCACGCGGTGGAAGTGTCCGCGGCTGGTCTGAAATTGGGGATGGACTTCCAATCGGCGCGCTTCGGGCTGCTATTTTTGGGGAGATTTAGCACTGCTGGCGGCGTGCGGAGCGGCGGTTTTTAGGCCTGGGGTTGAGGGTGCGGAGGTGGGCGCGTGGGGATGATGGTTCCGGTAGTGTTTGGCGGCGGCACCGACGACGAAAATCAGCAGGATAATCGCAATGAACAGGATCTCGTCCTTGGTCATCCTCATTTCTTTTCGGCCTCGATGCGACGGAACTCGTACTTGCCGCGAATGGATTGCGCGAAATAGCGCCCTTTCGATTCGGCTTTTTTCATCTCCTCGAACACCGTCGGCGGCACTCCGAGGTAACGGTAGATCGCGCCGGAGCGGAATTCGATTTCGAGGATGCGCGCCTGTTTGGCGAAGCCGATGCTCACCAGGCTGCTGGACTCCACGGGCATGCGTTCAATCACTGCGCTCGGGCCAGCCGCAGCGGGCGCTCCAATGGCGGGCAAAGCCAGCGCATCAACCCACGCGCATAGCAGCAGTGCGCAGAACGCTCGTCGCCAGATCGGTGTCCTCATGCCTGCGACGGTGCAGCCTCACCCCAAAATCGCGAGCCTAAACTTGCGGCCGACGGTTCAGGCCTTTTTCGCAAAGAGCTTCTTCACCCACGCCGCTACGGCGATGAACCCCACAATCACCACTTTCTTCGCCGCCAACAAAGCTACGATCAGCCCTTTGAAAAGCCCCGCTTTCGCCGCCAGCCCGCCGGCCACCAACGCGGCGATGCCGTAGGTCGCCACCTTGTCGGTCGACGCGTTGAAATCCGTGTAGCGATGCCCCTCCTGGAAATCCACCATCGCCAGCACTGCCGGAGCCGCCGCTTCAATGTCTTGGAGCTGCCCCATCCCGGCGACGGCGTTCAGCACGAGCACCCCGCGCCGCCCGAGCATGCGGATGTTGTAGTTGAGCGTGTTCCCGTCGTTGTCGCCAAACTTCAGCTCCTTCGCCCAGTACATCTTATGCGTGGCCTTGTCATAACGCGGTGCTGCGGCCCAGCCGATGAGTTCGATGCTCCCGTAGCCCTGCTTCTCGCGCTCTTTGCTGCCCTCGCGCGTGTCCTCTTTCATCGTCTTCATCAGCTTGTCGTAATCCATTTTCTCCGCCTCGTCGTCCTTCACGTAGCCATCCTCGTCGTAGGTGATAATCACCGCCCATGCCTCCTTGCTCAGGGGGCTGACCTTGGCCGGCAAGAGCAGGCCGAGCGTCGAGCTGTCCGGCGGATTGCCCCACAGCCGCGAGAGCACCGTGTTGGCGTCCTTGGCATCGAGATACCGAAATTCCTCCGGCACATGAATCTTCGCCAGCCCGCCTTTGAGCGTGATCTCGCCCTTTTGATAGTTCAGCGAATCGGCGAGCTTCTGCGCCTTCTCGCGCTGCGCAGCTTCGTCCTGCTGCGCTTGGGCGAAAGGCTCGACGGCGAGTGCGATTAGGACGAGGAGAAAGGCGGGGAGTTTCATGGGAGCGAATCTTGGGGTTCGTTTGGAAATGTGACGCCCGCGAAACTGCCGCGCGCCCAGAAAATTGCCAGCCGCTTTTACGCCGCCTTGACGTGGGTGCAGGCGAGCGCGCTGGCGGGGTCGATGTGCCAGCGCTGCGCGACCTGCGCGAGGTCGTTGGTGAGGCTCCAGCGGTCGGGCTGCGGCTCGCCGGTGTGCTCGGGATTGCCGCCTTTCAGCGTCATGCAGCCGGTGTTGTCACCGATGCGGCGCAGCTCCTCCATTTCGTCGGCGTTCAGCTTCAGCACAGGCATGGCGGCGAGGTCGTCTATTTTTTCCTCGATCGGTTTCGCGTCCGCACCGACCTCCTGAATCATCGTCGGAATCACGCTCCGCACCGGCGCGTGCGAGAGATTCCACAGGCACGAAAGCTGGAGCAGCGTGAGCCCGTGGCGCTCGGCGATGGCGCGCATCGGATCGAGCCTTTTGTTCCCCGCCTCGACCCAGCCCGCGGGCCGAAACGTGCGGTGGTCGCGCTCGCCAAACTGGTGCCCCGGCTTCACGTCATCGTGAAAAAGTCCGCCGTAATCCACCACCCGCGTGATCAGTTTCACGTCGTGTTTTTCCGCCGCCGGCAGGCAGAGCGAGCCGGGCCAGGGCTCGAGCGGGTTCAAAATAATCATCGCCCAGTCGAGCAGCGGGCCGAAGCGTTCGAGGCTCAAAATCAGGTCGAGCGTGAAGCCGTTCGCCGGCCCCGGCGCGATGCCGAGGCGATCGGTCAGCCCAGCCTCGCGGAGCTTGTCCATGCCGTTCCAAACTGCGTCGCTCGTGTAGCCCGTGTGGTCGGGATTGTGGAGCATCAGGCAGTCGAATTTGTCCACGCCGCAGCGGCCCAGCGACTTCTCCGTGGCCATGCGCAGATAGCTCGCGTAATCGCCCGGCGCGCGGAGCTGCGGATGGGTGAAACGCGGGTAGCCTTTCGAGCCCTCGCGCGGGCCGTTGTAAAAGTCGTGCCCGACCGCGCCCACGAGCGCGTAGCTGTCGCGCGGCACACCGGCGAGCGCGCGGGCGAGCATCTCGTCGGCGCCACCGTTGCCATAGACATCGGCGGTCATAAACGTGCGGATGCCACGGTCGTAGGCGTGGCGGATGACGGCGAGAAAACGGTCGTCGCCGAGCGGTTCGCCGAAG
>JANXWQ010000406.1 GCA_025351065.1 Chthoniobacter sp.
TCAAGTGCCAGATGCGGTCGCCAGCCTGGATTTTATAGATCGCGCCGGTACGATTTTTGGAAAGGCCGTTGGGTTCGGGGCGAATACCATAAAAGTCCTTGGTTCCATCACCTATAGCGTTGTCGTCGACCTGGACTTCAAACCCGGCGATTACCGGCTTCCACGCTGGGTTGTTCGGATCGAACGGCACCTCGTGCGCCGCGCGCGGCTGCAATGTGGGGGGAAGGTCGAGTGTTGGGCGTGGGAAGCGAATGAACACGCCACTGTTCTGCTTCGCAGGGTCGAAAATTTTGAATTGCAAGCGCAACGTGAAATCGCCGAATGTTTCGGTGGCGTAGTAGAACAGCCGCAGCCCTCCGTCACCGTAACTGACCATTTCACCATTGCAGTGCAGCATCCCGCCTCCGCTCGGCCCGGCGAGACGCCATCTAGCGAAGGTCGCGGCCGTGCCATCAAAGAGCGGACGGAAGCCTGCCTCTGGTTGCGGATTGGCGATCGGATCAGGTCCAGGAAGCACGCTGGCGTTCAACAGATCGCCCGTGCGGCGGCCGAGCGCGACGCCAGTGAGCATCGGATTGGGCGAACCGGTCGTAGGGAAGAGTGCGGGCGCGGCAATGTAGCAATTCGCGGTGTCGTGGATGCGGCCGAAATTATTGGTAACGGCATCCGCAATGTTGTCCCCCATCCGCATCGTGCCGGCATCGTGGTGTGTGGTGCCGAGATCGTCGCGCCGGTTTTTAAATGCAGCAAGCACGGCAAGACGCTGGGCTTGGGTACCCGCCGGAACCGGGATCACGCTGGTTGCGCTTGCCAGAATTTCGAAGGGCTCATCACCGGCGAAGATAAGTGCGATCTTATCGGACACGGCGTCCATCTCATCCCACGTGGCGCGGTCGGTATTGGTCTCCGCGCTGCCCGGGAATTGCAGCGGAGGGGCTTTTGAATTGCCAAGCGAAACCACCGCCTTTGGGCGACCGAAATCTGTTTCTATTGTCGAGAGCTCGATAAAGCTATCCGGGTTGCGCGGCGTCATTTCGCCGATGCCTCGGATCGTGAGCACCACCGTATCGTCGGTCGCCCGCAGCATGCTCTCAATATCCTCGAGCATGGGGATCTTCTTGAAAAGCTCCGCCTCTGAATCCACACCGAGTCTATTCAAGCCAGATGCCGTTATCTGGAAATGGTATGTCCGGCCATTCGCTGCCTTGCCTTTGACTAGCAATGCCGAGCACTGAAGACTGGGAACTACAGTAGGCGGTAGATTGGCGGCGATCGCTGCTCTCGGTATGCGAATCGTCAGGTTTGAGCGCAGATGGGCGATCAGATTTCTTCCCATCCGATCAGCGGCGCGTCCGGCAAGCGACTGCCGGAAGGTAGTGAGCGCGACCCGGGTGGTCTCCACTGTGCCCAGCGCAATGACGACAGCACTCTGCCCTCCGTTACGTGGAGGTGCCAGCATGACGTCGACCGAGCCGCCATTTTGCCAAGCGCGGACACCGGTCACGCGCACCCAATTGTCTGACTGGGTCTCGGTGATGATCTCCTGCACGTGGCAGTTAGGAACAACCATGATCCGCTTGCGTGCATCTGCTGCTGGTCCGACACCGTCGGCCTCCCCGCTGGCAAGCCGCGCCGCACGGATAATTCCGGGTAGGGCGCTGAATTTGTTTGTAGGAAAGAGACCAGGAAAGGCTGTCGACTGGACCGCAAGCGGTGCCTCGAGTTTGAGGAGCTCTCTGAGCTTTGCCAAGGGTGTCGTGTCGGTTGTCGGCAAGTCCAGCCAATCGCGAAGGGTTGCGGCGTCAGGAGGGGTTTCCCACGGTTCGAGGTAGCGGACTGCCGGGTGTTCTGGCAGAGAGGCAAGGGCAAATCCGGTCGCATTGCCCGCAGTATTCAGGCCGTCATCGAGCTGCTTGCGAAGGGCAGTATGGAGAGCGCCGTAGATAAAATCATTTGTCTCGTGAACGCCGATATGCCGGCTCGCCTCGCCAAAATAATGCGTCCGCAGCTCCGCCCGCGTCGCGGCGGGCCAGCTTGCGATCTCCTCATCCAACAGTTCGGGAGACCACCCGCCCCACGCCAGAGAGCGGCCGCCCACGGCGAACATAAGCCCGGGGTAATTGAGTGCCGGATGATTGACCCAAGGCACCCGCATGTCCGGCGCACCGCCCATAAACGGCATGTTCTGCACGTGCTCGGGCAGCACGAATGGTCCTGCTTCCAGAACCAGAATTCGACGGCTGCGCGTCGTGTCCGTTACGAAGAGATGTTCCGCGACAACGCAGCCGAACGTTCCGCCTCCTATGATAATGGTGTCGAAATCGCGCCTTCGTCCACCGACAGTCTGCGCCGCACTGTCGAACGCCTCCTGCAAGGTGTTGCAGAGAAAACGCCCCTCGTTATCGAGTGAGAAGGTGGTGGATTCAGAGGTCAATGCCATGATGCCTCAATCCCTTGCTGCTGTTATCGAGTACCTCGGCTAGAGTCATACTTCAGACTGGAACAGGTGGTCAGAAGGTAATTGCAAATAAGAATGATGATTCGCTGGATTTCTAGACGCAGTTTAGACGCTGACCGATCTTCGATGTTAGAGCATTGATATGGCATGGCGCAGGGTTCGCGCCAAGCAACTTTCTTGAAATACGAAAATAGGGGTCGCGAGCTCTCTTACCGTCGGCTCGGAGCATCTACGCTCCGCGTTCATCCCCTGACGGGCAGACGGCGACGTGGGTTCTTTTTGGGTATGCCTCCAACAGACTAGCTCGGGCCTGGTCTTTTTAATAGGTTTGGATAATTCAAACCAGACTGGTATGATGTAGACCAACCTAATCAGACTTTATGTTCGTCCGCGCTTACCTCCGAGCTTCTACCGTCGAGCAAGACGCCACCCGCGCCCGCAAAGCGCTCGACACGTTCGCGGCCGAGCGCGGCTTGCGGATTGCCGCTCGCTATGTCGAACATGAGAGCGGGGCGAAACTGACACGGCCTGAGCTGTTCCGCTTGCTGGCCGACTGCCAACCCGGCGACGTGCTTCTCGTCGAACAAGTCGATCGTCTCTCACGTCTTACCTCGACCGATTGGCAGAAGCTTCGTTCTGAGATTGATGCAAAACAGGTCCGCATCGTGGCGCTCGATCTGCCGACATCGTGGACCCTAGCCGCGCCCCCCGACGAATTCACCGGCCGCATGTTTGCGGCAGTGAATGCCATGATGCTCGACGTGTTGGCGGCTGTCGCTCGTAAGGACTACGAAGATCGCCGCCGCCGCCAAGCTGAGGGGCAGGCAAAGGCGAAAGCAGCCGGTCTGTACAAGGGTCGAAAGGAAGACGTGGCGCGCAATGACGGGATCGCGCGTATGCTGACAACCGGAGCCTCGTGGTCGCAGATACGAGACACCGCCGGATGTAGCCGAGCCACGATCGCCAAGGTGGCCAAGCGGATCGCTGCCGCGAAACCAACCTGACAAAGCTCACGCAGCTTCCTGCCTCGGCAAACTGGCTCCCTCCGAGGGAACGGGCAATCCGAGTTTTTGCAGGGGTAGATAATGGAAATAATATTGGTACCCAACCGAAATCACATAGTCGAGCACGTCTTTGTATTCCGGCTTTCGAAACCAATCGTTCAGAATATAAATGTACTCGACTTCGAAGTTCAGCGGTGCGAGCAATTTCCTGTATTGCTTCTTTTTG
>JANXWQ010000413.1 GCA_025351065.1 Chthoniobacter sp.
GTCAACGGCCTGCCGAACTACAACGCGCAGGTGCTCGTCTTCTTCATCATCACCGTCGCCGCCGCCGAGGTCGCCGTCGGTCTCGCGATCATCGTCGCCCTTTTCCGCGCGCGGCAGACCACGCACGTCGAGGACATCAACTCGCTTAAGTTTTAGCGCCAGGCTCGCATGGACACTTACGCCTACTTTCCCTGGTTCATCCTTCTCGCGCCGCTGGTCAGCGCGGTGCTCATTCAGCTTTTCACGCGGAAGTCGCATGGCTTGAGCGCGACGATTTCCGTGGGTGCCGTCTGCTTTTCGCTGCTCGCCAGCCTCTTCGTTTTCTTCGGCCCCGACTCGGCAAAGCCGAACGAAATCCCGTGGATCGACCTGCCCGGTCTGCATGTGCCCATCGGCGTGATGATCGATGACTTGAGCAAGGTCATGCTCCTCGTCGTCACCGGCATCGGCGCACTCGTGCATATCTACTCACTTGTTTACATGCACGGCGACGACGGCGAGGCGCGCTTTTTTGGAAACCTCTCGCTCTTCATGTTCTCGATGCTCGGCATCGTCCTCGCGGATAACTTCGGAATGATGTTCATCTTCTGGGAGCTTGTTGGAGTTAGTTCTTACTTACTCATCGGTCATTGGCACACACGCGACACCGCGGCGGCGGCGGCGAACAAAGCCTTCCTCACCAACCGCATCGGCGACTTCGGTTTCATGCTGGGCATCCTCATGGTCTGGAGCGCGGTCGGCTCTGTCGTCTTTGACCAAATAGCGATCAACCGCCATCTCCTCACCGCGAATCCGGTTTTCCTCACGACCGCGGTGCTGCTGATCTTCTGCGGCGCAGTCGGCAAGTCCGCGCAGATGCCGCTGCACGTCTGGCTGCCCGACGCGATGGAAGGCCCCACGCCCGTCTCCGCGCTCATCCACGCCGCGACGATGGTGGCCGCCGGCGTCTTCATGCTGGCGCGTATTTCGTTCCTCATCGAGCCCACGCCCACCGCGCAGACCGTCATTGCCACCGTCGGTGCCGTCACCGCACTGCTCGCCGCGCTCATGGCCACGCAGCAGGACGACATCAAGCGCATCCTCGCTTACTCCACCCTCTCGCAGCTTGGCTACATGATCATGGCCATCGGCGTCGCCGCGCCGGGCGCTGCCATGTTTCACCTTTTCACGCACGCCTCTTTCAAAGCGCTGCTCTTCCTCGGGGCGGGCGCGATCATCCACGCGCTGCATCACGAGCAGGACATTTGGAAAATGGGCGGGCTGAAAGGCAAAATGAAGTGGACCTTCCTGACCTTCACTGCCGGTTATCTCGCGCTCATCGGCTGCCCCGGCTTCAGCGGATTTTTCTCGAAGGACGCAATCCTGCTCGCCGCCTACAACCGAAGCTGGCTGTTCTTCCTGCCGGCGCTGCTGACCGCTTTCCTGACCGCCTTCTACATGACGCGCCTCTTCGTCGTCGTCTTCCTCGGCGAAGCCCGCTCCGACGCCGCCAAGCACGGCCACGACGGCCCCGCCCCGATGACTGTGCCGCTGATCATCCTCGGTGTGCTCTCCGTCGTCAGCGCCTATGGCACCAGCCACTACTTCCTTTGGGAACACGAAGAAGCGCATCACGTCATCGTCCCAGTGCTGGCGATTGGTGCGTTCCTCGCCGGGACCGCCGGCGGCTGGGTGCTCTACAAAGGCCAGACGAGAGAGCCGTTCCCGTTCGCGCTTTTCAAAAACAAATTCTACTTCGACGAACTCTACGCCGCGCTCATCGCCGGCACACAGGACTTGCTCGCAACGATGTCCGGCTGGTTCGACAAATGGATTCTCGACGGTCTTTTCGTCCGCGGCCTGAGCGGCGCGGCGTGGGGCAGCGGCTTCGTCCTGCGCTTCCTCCAGATCGGCAACCTCCAAGCCTACGCCTTCCTCTTCGGCCTTGGCGTCGTCGGGCTCATTTACTTCCTCGTCTTTGCGTAAATGGGCATCTCCTTCATCGCCATCATCGGTGCCGCCGTGCTCTTCGGGATCGTCGGGCTCATCTGGCATTTCGCTTCCAAGAATTAAACCCGCCCGATGCTGACCCTCATCATTTTCATCCCACTGCTCGCCGCGCTCGGCATCCTGCTCGGCGCGCCCGCGCGCAAGACCGCGCTCGGTGCGGCGGTCGCGGAGTTCCTGCTCACGCTTTTCGTCTTCCTGTCTTACGACAAAGCGAAGGGTGGCTTTCAGTTTCCCGCGTCCTTTCCCATCGCGCCGGAGTGGAAGCTGAACTACCTCGTCGGCGTGGACGGCTTGAGCGTGCTCATGCTGCTGCT
>JANXWQ010000423.1 GCA_025351065.1 Chthoniobacter sp.
ATCAACGCCATGCGCCGCGCGCTGCGCCGCGCCGGGATGCACGGGCCGGAGGTGGACTACATCAACGCCCACGGCTCAGCCACGCCGCTCAACGACCCACTCGAAACGAAAGCCATCAAGGCCGTCTTCGGCGCGCACGCCGCGCGCGTCGGCATCAGCGCTACCAAGCCCGTCACCGGTCACACGATGGGCGCAGCGGGCGCGATCGAAACGGCGGTCTGCGCGCTCACCATTCACAAGCAGGAAATGCCGCCGACCATCAATTTGCAAAACCCCGACACGGGCTGCGACCTTGACTACCTGGCGCGCGGCGCGCGGCCCTACCCGGTCGAGGTGGCGATGAATATCAACGCCGGATTCGGCGGGCGCTACGCCTGCCTGATCCTGCGCCGCTACACCGGCTCATGAGCTTCCTCGAAATTGCGGCGCTCACCGCGGCGATCGTCAATTTCGCGCTCGCCTTCTTCGTCCTGCGGCAGGACACCAAAGCGCCGCTGCACCGCGCCTACTTCGTCTGGGGCATGGGCGTGGTGCTGTGGAATGTGGGCCGCTTTATGATGTCGTGGCGGGTCTCGCCGGACATGGCTCATGCGATTTCGCCCGAAACCGCCCTCCTCTTCGCCAAGCTTCTCCAGTTCGGCATCATCATCGCGCCCATCGGGCTTTTCACCACCTCGCTGCTGGTCGCCGGCCAGCCGCTGCCGAAGCGCACGGTCTGGCTGTTTTGCATCCTCCATGCCGGCTTTGTCGCCTCGCTGTTTGGCGATCATTTTGTCACCGGCGTGCGCCTCGTCGGCGACCACGGCTACTGGTCGGTCACGGGCGAGCTTTTCAAAATCTACACGCTGTCCTACGTCGCCCTGACCATCGGCTCCATCGTCATCCTCTACCGCGGGCAGCGCGCCGCGCACGCCCTCCAAAAGATCCGCGTCCGCGCCATGCTCCTCGCCATCGTGTGCATCTGGACCGCGGGCACGAATGACATGCTGCCGCTCCACCATCCCGACGAGCGCTACCTTTTCTACCCCGTCACCCACCTCCCCTTCTACCCGCTGGGCAGCGTGGCCGCGTGCATCTACATGGCCATCGTCGCCTACAGCGTCCTCCAGCACACGCTGCTCGACGTCCACGTCACGCTCAGCCGCATGGTCGCGCACTTCATCCGCATCGGCTTCATCATGCTCATCGGCTTGTGCCAGTTGCTCCTCATCTCCGCGCTGTCCCATGATTTTTCCACCTCCGACCTGCTCCGCGCCCTCACCGTGCTGGGGGTGAGCGTCACCATCGCCAGCGTCTTTTTTCCACGCCTTTTTGGAGCCAGTGGCACCGAGACCTTTGAGCGGAGACTGCGCGGCGACCGCTTCGAGTACCAGGACAAAGTGCGCGGCTTCATCGAAAACATGCCGTGGTACGCCGACCTCGATCTGCTGCTCGGCGACGTGCATGAAATCTTCCAGCACTCCTTCCGCATCGAGAGCTACCGGATCATTTTGCGCGACGAAACCACCCGCACCTTCAACCTCTTCCGCGCCCACCCCGAGGAAGCCGCCCACCCGCTGCCCGAGTTGCAGCCGCAGTCCGCCATCCTGCGCTATTTCGACTGGGGCAAAGGCGAGTACCTCTCCCTGCACCGCCACCATCTGCGCTTCGCCACCGGCACCATCGAACGCGAAGCCAGCGAGCAGCTCGATCATTTTGGCGCGCAATTCTGCTTTCCCCTCACCTCGCAGAGCGAACCCTTTGGCCTGCTCCTCATCGGCAAAAAAATCGCCGACGAGCCTTTCACCGCGACCGACATCAACCTCCTCGTCTCGCTGGTGAAAAACCTGAGTCTCATGGTGAACCAAATCCGCCTGAAATCGCAGATTCTCCAGACGCAGGAACTCGACCTGCTAGGCAGGATGTCCCGCGGCATGGCCCACGATTTGAACAACCTCCTCACTCCCGTATGGACGCTCCTCCAGCTCTCCGGCGAAACCGGCGAGGGCTTGGATGAGGAACTGCTGCCCGTCGCCCTGCGCAACGTCAAGACCATGCAGGCCTACATCAAGGAGGCGCTGTTTTTTTCCGAAAACCTCCGGCTCGACCTGCACCTCGGGCGCGTCGATCTCGTCATCCAGCACGCCGTCGATGTCGCCCGCGCCAGCCGCAAAAAAGAAGTCGAAGTCATCTCCATCACGCCCGGCGAAGTGCTCGCCGAAATGGACGAGGTGCTCATGCAGCGCCTCATCGCCAACCTCATCTCCAACGCCATCGACGCCTCGCGCAGCGGCACCCAGATCCACGTCCACCTCGACCGCCTGCCGCGCGGCGACGAGCCGGAATGGCTGCGCGTGCGCGTGGTCGATCAGGGCGAGGGCATCCCGAAAGAAAACCTCACCCGCATCCTCAAGCCCTACTTCACCACCAAAAACCGCGGCGACGAAAACCGCGGGTTCGGGCTCGGCCTCGCCATCTCCCGCAAGATCGTCAACCTCCACGGCGGCAATCTTTCCATTGCCAGCGTCGTGAAAAAAGGCACAACCGTGCAGGTCGATGTGCCCAGCCGCCAGCAGCGCAAACCGGCCCCACCCCTCGCCCTCACCGCCTGAAAATGCGCACCCTGCTCGTCATCACCAAACAGCCCTCGCTCGCCTCGGCGGTGGCCTCGGTGCTGGATCCGCTGCGCTTCCAGCTCATCACCAAAGAAGCCGTCGGCGAGGCCGAGTTTCTCCTCTCCCGCGGGGCCATCGACGCCTCCATTCTCGATGTCGATCTCACCGACGCCCGCGCCGTCCGGCTCATCGAGGAAATGAAGGCCTTTGCTCCCGACTGCCCCATCTTTGTCTATACCGGCGACAAGCAGTGGGAGTGGGAGGAAGACGCCTACCTCCTCGGCGTCGCCCATGTTCTGGCCAAACCGGTGCGCGGCAAACTGCTCAACACGCTGCTCGACCGGATGTTCCCGGAAGACCACCCCGCCCGCCCGCTCGCCCTGCAAACCACCTCCGCCATCGAGCCCTCGGTGCTGCGTCCCTACGTCGATCAGGTGCGTTCGCTCGAAGCCCTCCGGCGCTTCTCCAGCGTGCTCACCCACAGCCTCGATTCCGCGGCGCTGCTCAAGCAGTTCCTGCTGCTCCTGCGCGAAATCATCGGCGTCAACCGCGCCATCATTTTCCTGCGCAAACCCGCCGGCATCCTCAGCGACAGCCCGCTCTCGCAGGACGACCGCTGGCTGCGCTCGGCCTGCGCCATCGGGCACGACCAGAGCGTGCTCCAGCACTTTGCGCTCTCGCTTGGCGCGGGCATCGGTGGGCACCTGCACCGGCAGGGCCGCATCCTCCGCGCCAGCAGCCACGACGCGCAGGCGAACCGCGAGATCACCAAGGAATTCCAGCTCGTCGGCGCCGAGGTCGCCATCCCGATTCTCGACCGCCAGTCGCTCATCGGCGTCGTGGTTTTAGACGAGCGCCTGACCGGCGAGCCCTACGCCAACGAGGAGCTGACCCTCATTTTCCACATGCTCGAGGAAGTGGGCCTCGCCATCCGCAACACCTGGCTGCACGACCAGCTCCAGAACAACCACGCGATGATCGCCGACATCCTCAGCCACCTCGGCAGCGGCAGCGTGGTCGTGGGCGGCAACCTCGC
>JANXWQ010000444.1 GCA_025351065.1 Chthoniobacter sp.
GTCACGCCCGCCGGTGTGGCGACCACCTTTGCTGGCAATGCGGGGGTCGCAGGCCGGTCCAATACCGGGGCGGGCACCTTTAACAATCCGTCGAATGTGGCCGTGGATGGTTCCGGCAATGTCTATGTCGCCGACCTGGGCAATAACTCCATTCGCAAGATCACTTCCGCCGGGGTTGTTTCGACCTACGCCGGCAGCTCCTCCGGCACCGCGGGCAGCACGAATGCCACCGGCACCAGCGCACGCTTCCGCGCGCCGCAAGGTGTGACTGTCGATGCCTCTGGCAACGTCTATGTCGCCGACACCGGCAACAACCTGATCCGCAAAATCACCACCGCCCGCGCCGTCACCACCCTCTCCGGAGGAACGGGTGTCAGCGGTAGCACCGATGCGACGGGAACTGCCGCGCGGTTTAACTTCCCCGTCGATGTCGCCGCCGAAAGCACGGGCAATGTCTTTGTCGCTGATGCGAACAATCAGACCATCCGCAAAGTAACTGCCGCCGGAGTCGTGACCACTTATGCCGGCGCGGCCTCCGCCATCGGCAGCAATGACGGCCTCGGAGCCAGCGCCCGTTTTAACTCACCCAGCGGCGTGCGCACCGACAGCGAAGGCAATGTCTATGTCGCCGATGGCAGCAACCACCTTATCCGCCGCATTGCGCCCACAGGCATCGTGAACACCCTCGCCGGGCTTGCGGGCGTGAGCGGCACTGCGGACGGCATCGGCACGGCGGCGCGATTCAATGCGCCGTCGAACGCCGCGCCCGATGCCAGCGGCAACATCTACATCGTCGATACCAACAGCCACACTCTTCGCAAGAGCGCGCCCAGCGCCGCGCCGTCGTTTCAGGTGCAGCCGTCGAGCCATGCCACGGCCGCTACCCAAAACACCACCTTTACCGTCACCGTCAGCGCCAATCCCGCACCAACTTGCCAATGGCAGCGCCTGCCAGCGGGCAGATCGACATGGGCGAGCCTGACGGACGCCGGCCCTTACTCCGGCACCGCGACGGCTACGCTCACGATCACCGGAGTTACCCTCGCGATGAGCGGCGACCAGTTCCGCTGCACTGCGGCTAATGTGCTGGGCAGTTCCACCTCTTCGCCTGTCACCCTCACCGTCACCATCCCGCCGCAGATTGCCAGCGGCAACGCCGCCACCTTTACCGTGGGATTCCCCGGCATTTTCACTGTTGCCAGCACCGGCACACCCGCGCCCACTTTCAGCGCCACCGGACTGCCGGCCTGGGCGAGCCTTAACACCAGCTCCGGCGTACTTAGCGGGACGCCACCGGGTGTTGCCGGCGCACCCTTTGCCATTACTATCACCGCCAGCAACGGGGCTGCACCCGCCGCCGTGCAGTCCTTCACCTTGGGGGTTATGATGACTTACGCGGGCTGGCAAAGCATTCACTTTGGCGCAAACTCCGGTCTGGTCAGCGTCGCGGGCGACAACGCCGATCCCGATAACGACGGTCTGCCGAACTTAGTCGAGTATGCCTCCGGCAGCGACCCACTTGCAGCCTCATCCGCCAAGTCTCCCGTCGCCACATTCGCCACCAATCCCGCCGACGGCCTCCTGCACCTGACTCTCACCGCCACCCTCGACGCCAGCGCCACGGACATCATCCCGGTGGCCGAAGTTTCGCCTGACCTGCAAAGGTGGCAGACCGGCCTCGGCTACACGGAAGTCGTGACTGATACCATCGCGAATAACATCCGCACCCTTGTCCTCCGCGATACCACTCCAGTTACCGGCGCTGCGCGTTACCTTCGCTTGCGAATTAACCGGCCGTGAGTCCTAGCCGGTTGGGTGTGCGGCTGGCGGCTCCGGTTGCAGCGCGATGAGCAGATTGGCGACCGTGATGAGCGAGCCGCCGATGAGCAGGTGCCGCGTGGCCGTTTCATTGGCGTAGGCGATTTGCAAAAAACGCGCGAACAGTGCCGGGAGAAACAGCGCGAAGAGCGTGGCGAAAAGCGGCTCGGTGCAATACACGATGCCCGCCGTGGTGGCATCGACGAAGGGCTGCCAGCGGTTCATCAGCAGGAAGGCGAGGAGCGAGCAGGCCAGCGTGAGCGCGGCGAGGAGCGCGGCCATCGGGCCGGTGCTGACGAGGACGAGGACATCGCCCGCGCGCTGTGCGTGGGTGGCGACGACCGGCGCGAGGAGCACGGCGATGGTGAGAAACATGACGAGGGTGACGCGGCCGGTGTGGTTGCCGTGAAAGGCAGGGCGGCCGAGCCAGAGGATCTGGCCGGTGAAAAATGCGGTGCCAATGAGCGTCTCCAGCTCGCCACGCCCAAGGTGCAGCGCCCGCCAGTCGAGCCGCGCCAGCACGGCCACGCCTGCGATGACGAGCGCCACGCAAAACATCACGAACCCCGACGGTAGCCGCCGCGTCCGCAGCGCGATGACCACGGGTACCAGCACCGACGCAAACTGCGTGAGAAACGCCGACGTGCTCGCCTCGGCGAAGGCGAGACCGTCGGCCTGAAAGAGCATGCCGAAGCCGCCGCAGAAGCCGAGCCCGAGGCCCTGCCGCCACTCGCTCGCGCGCATTTGTGCAAAGGCCCGCGGGTGCGCGAGCCACAGCAGCACCGCGCCGAGGCCGAAGCGGACGGCGATCATCAGCGACGAAAAAAACCACGGATCGCGCCCCGGCAGCGCGGCGCTGGCGGCGGTGAGCAGCGCCTTGCCACCGGGAAAGCTCAGCCCCCACGCCGCGGTGGTGAGCACGAGCATGAGGATGGCCCGGCCACGCGGCGGCACGGCGAAGGAATCAGCCACGGGTGCACACGGATGAAACACGGATGGGGATTCTGTGCGGGCTGTTTGATCCGTGTTTCATCCGTGCCTATCTGTGGCTAATTTCCGAGCGCCTCCCGCATGCGCTGGAGTTGCGCGAGCTTTTCCGCCCACGCGGCTTCGCGCTGCTGGTGCTCGGCGAGCACGGTGGGCGGGACTTTGCAAGCGAAGGCGGGGTTCGCCAGCTTGGCGCGCACCTTGGCAAGTTCGTCTTCGACCTTGGCAATTTCCTTCGCGAGACGGTCGCGCTCGGCGGCTACGTCGATGAGCCCTTCGAGCGGCAGGAAGAGCGTGCCGAGCGGCGTGAGCGCGCTCGGCGTGCCGCGGGGGGCGGCGTAGTTTTCCACGACTTCAAACGGCTCCGCGTTCAGCAAAATCCGAAGCACTTCCGAGTCGTGCGGCAGCAGCGGCGTCGCGCTTTGCAGGACAAAACGCACCCGCTTGTTGCTGGCGATATTCGCATCGCGGCGCAGCGCGCGGCCGCCGTTCACGGTTTCGTATTTTTGGTTGGCGGCTTCCTCGGCGCTCGGGTCGAGGTCGTAGAAATGGTAGAAGTCATTGTCGAGCGGCGCGGGCCAGCGGGCGAACATGATGGTGCGTCCGCCCTGGTCGGCGGGCAGGTCGTCGTGGAAACCGAGTGCGTGCCACAGCTCCTCGGTGATGAAGGGCAGGAACGGGTGCATGAGCCGCAGGGTGTGCGCGAGGGTGAAGTCGATGACGGCCAGCGTGTTCGCCTTGCGCGGCACGTCGCTGCCGTAGAGCGCGGCCTTCGAGGCCTCGAGATACCAGTCGCAAAATTCGCTCCAGAAAAAGCGGTAGAGCACCGCGGCGGCGTCGCTGAAACGATATTCGTCGAGCGCCGCGGAGACCTCGCGGATTGCGGCGTTCAGCCGGAGCAGGAGCCATTTGTCATCGCTCGTGAGCAGCGCGGGCTCGATCTCGCCCTCGGGGGGGAAGCCGCCCGCCTCAGCGTCGCTGTGCATCTGCCGGAAGCGCGCGGCGTTCCAGAGCTTCGTGCAGAAGTTGCGGCCCAACTCGACGTTCTTTTCGTCGAAAAGAATATCCGAGCCGAGCGGCGCGCTGCGCATCACGCCGAAGCGCAGCGCATCCGCGCCGTACTGCGCGATGAGGTCGAGCGGGTCGGGCGAATTGCCGAGCGACTTCGACATTTTG
>JANXWQ010000446.1 GCA_025351065.1 Chthoniobacter sp.
GCCCGGCAGCGGCGGACGCGGCGGCTGGCCGTGGGGCAGCCTGCCGGCGCGGCTGATCTTCGAGGGGCTGGCCACGCAGCAGGCTTACGACTGGAATGAAACCCACGCCGCCAAGCCGCTGCACAACGCCGCGCTCACCGACCGGATGCGCAGTTACGCCCCGCAAAAGCGCACCTGGTCGCTGCTCGACAACTACCGCCTGCTCTACGGCCGCGAAGCGTGGCAGCGCGCGTGCGCCCTCGCCCTCACGCGCGGCGTGCAGGGCCTCGGCACGAATTTTCTCCCCACTGCCGCCGACGCCAGCGACGGCGCGGGGCAGCGCGAGATGAACGCGTGGATGCGCAAGTACGGCGGCGTCTATGCGCGCACCGAGCCGCAGCCGGTGATCGGCATTTTCTACGGCCACCTCCAGGCCGTGCAGCGCCGCATCGTCACGGGTGAAAACGCCACCGCCGAGCAACTGCTCGCAGGTTCGCACGAGGGGAAAGTCACCGAGGCGCTGTTCCTCTGCCACGCCGCGGGCTGGCCGGCGCGCGTCATCACGTATCAGGAACTCACGCGCGGTCCGCTGCCGCCGTCGATGAAAGCGATCCTGCTCACCGGTCTCGATCAGCCTGACGCGACTTGGTCGTGGGGGCCGGGACTGGACAAGCCGCTGCAACAATTCCTCGACCGCGGCGGACGCATCCTCGCCGACGACGAATCGACCGGCCCCGTGCCCGCCATGAAAACCGGCCTGCAAATCGCCGCCTACACGCCGCAGACGAATGTCGATGCGACGCCGCTGCTGCTCGCGCGCAATGCGGACAACATCGCCAAGCTGCGCGCCGCGATGGACGGCGTCGCCGCGCCCGTCGCGGCATCGGACAGCCCGACGCTCTGGGCCATCCCCACGCAATGCGCCGACACGCAATACGTGACCGTGGTGAACCAGGCTTTTGCCGAGGGCGACGAGGCGAAAGAGTTCGTCCGACCCGCCGACCCGCGCGCGACCAAGCCCGAGCATTGGAAGACCAAAGCGAACGCAAGCCTCTACGTGAAGCCGCAAACCGGCGCGCTGCAATGGAACACCGAGCGTCCGATTTACGACGTGCGCCTGGGGCGGAAAATCACGCCCGAGGAAGCCGCGAGCGTCGATCTGACGGCGGACGCTTTCCGCTGGTACGCGCTCCCGCCCGGCGAAGTCACCAAGCCGGAAGTGGCCGTCAGCAAAGATTCCGCGGGCTTCTACGAAGCGCTCGTGACCCTGCACGGCAGCCAGCCGATGAACGGTGTGCCCGTCGAAATCACCGTCACCGGCGCGAATGAAAAGGCGTCGGTTTTTTCCACCACCTGCGCGGCGACCCGCCTTCCGCTGAGCGACGCGGATGCCGGCGAATGGCTGGTCACCGCGACCGAACTGCTCACCGGCCTCGCCGAATCCGCGAGCGTGGAAATCCGCCTGACGCCGACAAAAGGGCCGCGAACGGCGGTGCATTTGTCCGAGCCGTCGGCGCTGAAAAAATTTGCCGCGCGGAAAAATGTCGCGCTCACCATCGCCCTCACGCCTGAGCAGCAAAAGGACGACAAGCTCGTGGCGCAGGCGAAGGCACTGCGGAAGTTTTACGAGCAACAGGGCCGCATCGTCAGCGAGGGCACCGTCGCGCCCGGCGGCGTAGTCGAGAGCCTGCAACCGCTGCGCTCCCCGCATCGCTATCCGCAGTGGAAAACCATCCCCGCCGATCTCGTCCTCTTCGGCACGCCCGCAAACAACGTCCTCCTCCTCGACCAGCTCCGCGCCGAAATTTTTCCGCGCGGCTTTTCCACTCCGCGGGCCGGCGAGGCCGCCGTCATCCACACCCGCTCGCCCTTCGTCGGCGAATACGATGCGCTCAACATTATCGCCACTGACCCCGCCGGCTTCGCCGCCGCCGTGCAGACGATCACCGCGGCAGTGCGTTAGCGCCGCACAATCGACTATTGAAAACGCACAAAGGCTTTCCCCCGCAGCGACGGCCCTGTTTCATTCCCGCCCTCGCTCCGCGAGCAATTCAACATTCACCTTTCGTCATTCCCATTATGCCCAACCCTTGGACCGGAAAAGGAAACCCCTACACCCGCCTCGAAGTCCGCGCCCGCCTGCAAGCGGCGCTTGATCGCGGCGAGCCCATCATTGCCGCTGGCGCTGGCACCGGCATCAGCGCGAAGTTTATCGAGAAAGGCGGGGCCGACCTCATCATCATCTACAACTCCGGCCGCTTCCGCATGGCCGGCCACGGCTCGACGTGCGGGCTCATGGCGTATGACGACGCGAAC
>JANXWQ010000530.1 GCA_025351065.1 Chthoniobacter sp.
CCGAGGCCAATGCCACGCCCATCATCCGCTACGTCGATCTCATCATCCACCAGGCCATCCAGGATCGCGCTTCGGACATTCATTTCGAGCCGTTCGAGACCGAGTTCAAAATCCGCTACCGCGTGGACGGCTCGAAATGAATGTCCGAAGCGCGATCCTGGATGGCTTGGTGGATGATGAGATCGACGTAGCGGATGATGGGCGTGGCATTGGCCTCGGCTTCGAGGTGCTTCATGTCCAGCCCATCGCCGCCGCCAAACTCGAGGTCGCCGCCGAGCTGGGCGAGGATGTCGTCCATGCTGCTCATGTCGGTGCCGTAGTTCTTTTTGATCAGCTCCTCGATCTGATAGACGGGCGCGACCACGACCTGGATTTCCTTGCCGAGCGCAAAGCGGAGGTCTTCGCCGGTCTGGGCGTTGAGCGGGTCGGCGAGCGCGACCTGGATGTTGCCGTGCTCGAGACCGAGCGGAAAGGCGCGGTGCAGATTGGCCAGCCCGCCGGGGATGAGGCGCAGCACCTCCGGCGGCGGCTCAAAGCCCGTGAGATCGACGAAATCCGTGCCCAGCGAGGCGGCGATGTTTTGGTAAAATTCCTGGTCGGTGCAGATTTCGAAATCGACCATGACTTCGACGAGCGATTTGCCGCTGTGGTTGACTTCCTGGGTGATGTCTTCGATCTGGCCGGCATCGACGAGACCGTGCTCGGCGAACATTTCTAGGACTTGCTTGGTGTTCATGGTGGGTAGGTAAAAGGGGGAGAAAAACTCCGCGCACAATGCGCAGCCGTTCTATGCGCGCAATCCCCTCTCCGCGCCAAGAAAAAAGCCCGCCGGAAACTCCCGGCGTCACCAATGCCGGTTGACCGCATGGGGCCCAGCCCCGAAGGTCGCCGTCGTTTCATTCAGGGCTGCTCCCCCGCTTTCGGGCGAGTCCAAAGGTCGCTGCCACCCGCGAGGCGTTCGAGACACGATTCACGCACATGGATAATCCGACCAATACCAAACACATCGCCTTTCTCGGCGACTACGTGCCGCGGCGCTGCGGCATCGCCACTTTCACGGCGGACATTTGCGAGGCGATTGCGGCGGAGTTTCCCGAGGCCGAGTGCATCGTGGGCTCGGTGAATGACCGGGCGGAGGGCTACGATTATTCGCCGCGGGTGCGCTTTGAAATCGCCGAGCAGGAGCTGGATTCCTACCGGCGGGCGGCGGAGTTTTTGAATATCAACAATGTCGAGGTGGTCTCGGTGCAGCATGAGTTCGGCATCTACGGCGGCCCGGCGGGCAGCCATCTGCTCGAGTTTCTGCGCGACGTGCGCAAGCCCGTGGTGACCACCCTGCACACGGTGCTGAGCGAGCCCAATGCCGAGCAGCGCACGGTGATGACCGAACTCGATGCGCTCTCGACCCGCTTCATCGTCATGGCCGAACGCGGGCGACAGATGCTGGAGACGATCTACGGCGTGGATCCGGCGAAGATCGACCTCATTCCGCATGGCGTGATAGACATGCCGTTCATCGACTCGAATTTCTTCAAGGACGAGTTCGGCGTGGAGGGCAAGACCGTGCTGCTGACCTTCGGGCTGCTGTCGCCGAACAAGGGCATCGAGTATGTCATCGAGGCGCTGCCCGCGATCCTCAGGCGGCATCCACACATCGTCTATCTGGTGCTGGGCGCGACGCATCCGCACTTGCTCGCGCGGGAGGGCGAGGCCTACCGGCAAAGGCTGGCGCGGCTGGCGGTGGAACGCGGCGTGGCCGGGCAGGTGATCTTTTATAACAAGTTCGTCACCATCGAGGAGCTGAAGGAATTCATCGGCGCGGCGGACATTTATCTTACTCCGTATCTTAATGAGGCCCAGATAACATCGGGCACGCTGGCTTATACCTTCGGCGCAGGCAAGGCGGTCGTCTCGACGCCCTACTGGCATGCACAGGAGCTGCTCGCGGGCGAGCGCGGGCTGCTGGTGCCGTTCCGCGATTCCGGCGCGATCGCGGAAGGCGTGAATCATTTCCTCTCCAACCCGACGCTCATGACGGCGATGCGCAAGCGGGCGTGGAAGGCCGGCCGCGAGATGATCTGGCCGGTGGTGGCGCGGCGCTACATGGAAAGTTTTGAAAAGGCGCGGGCCAGCCTGAGCGTGCCGTCGGTCGAGACCGTGGCCGAGCGGAAGATCGAGAATGCGAACTACCCGCGGCCCGCGCTGAAGCTCGATCATCTGCTGAAGATGAGCGACCACACGGGCATCTTTCAGCACGCCATCTATAACGTGCCTAACTACCACGAGGGCTATTGCACCGATGACAACGCGCGCGCTTTCATCTTCACCGTGCTGCTCCAGAAAATGACCGAGCCGCAGCCGGAGATCGAGCGGCTGGAAAGCAGCTATCTGGCATTCCTGTGGTACGCGTTCGACGCCAACACCTCGCGGTTCCGCAATTTCATGAACCATCACCGGCAGTGGATTGAGCGCGCGGGCTCGGAGGACAGCCACGCGCGGGCGCTGTGGGCCGTGGGCACGGCGCTGGGGCGGTCGCACAATGAGGGGCATCGCAATCTCTGCGCGCTCCTTTTCCAGCGCGGCCTGCCGCCGGTGGCACGCTTCAGTTCGCCGCGCGCGTGGGCCTTTGCGCTCATCGCCATTCACGAATACCTGCGCACTTTTTCCGGCGACCGCGTGGTCAGCCAGATGCGCGACCTGCTGGCCGGCCAGCTCGTCAGCTTGTATCGCGCGAACTCTTCGCCCGCCTGGCAGTGGTTCGAGCGCACCGCGACCTATGACAATGCCAAGCTCTCCCACGCGCTCATCCTCAGCGGCCACTGGACTTCGCAGGGCGAAATGCTCGCCATCGGCCTCGGCTCGCTGCGCTGGCTGCTCGAGGCGCAGACCGCGGAGGGCGGGCACTTCACGCCCATCGGCTGCCACGGATTTTGGACGCTCGGCGGCGCGCGCGCGCGTTTTGATCAGCAGCCGCTGGAAGCGCACTCCATGCTCTCGGCCTGTCTCGAAGCCTTCGCCGTGACGCGCGACGAATACTGGCACCGCGCGGCCCGCCGCTGCTTCGAGTGGTTCCTCGGGCGCAACGATCTCGGCCAGCCGCTCTACGATCCGACCACCGGCGGCTGCCGCGACGCGCTGCTGCAGGATCACCTCAACGAAAACCAAGGCGCGGAATCGAGCCTCGCCTTTTACCTCTCGCTTGCCGAATTGACGCTCGCCGAGGGCGTGCCGGCCGCCATTCTGCCGATATGCGCAACCTGACCATTCAGCCCACCGGCATCACCCTGCGGCCCAACGATGCGCGCGTGCTCATCCGCCCGTTCATCCCCGGCGACACCGCGCGCGTCGTCAATATCATCGGGCGCGCGCTGGCGCTGAGCGAAGCCGAGATCGAGGAGCAGCTCGTCGCGGTGACCGAGGATTTCGGCAGCCGGCATTTGAATCTGCGGACGTTTTGGCGGCGGCATTTCGAGCGGGTGAAAGCGCACGTCTTCAGCGGCCGGGCGCTGTCCGAGGCCCGCCAGCTCTACATCGGCGCGCTGTTCTCCGGCGAGTACGCGCTGGAATGCGCCGCGCTTTTCAATCCCTCCATCGTCCCCCACCCCGATCAGTCCGGCCTCGTCGCGGACGAGCTGCGTTTCATCCTCAGCCTGCGCGCCACCGGCGAGGGGCACATCTCGTCCATCGAGTTTCGCACCGGCGTCATCCACGCGGGTCACACGATCACCATGGAGGAGCCCTCGCGTTTCGTTACCGCGCCGAAGCTCAATCCCAACCCGACCTACCTCAAGTCGGTCTTCCTCCACAAGCTGATGGAAATGGGTTTCGAGAATGACTGGTCCACCGCGGTGCTGACCTCGCTCGGCAATAACTTCACGCTCAGTGAACTCGAAGCCGCCATCCGCCGCGCCGCGCGCGGTTCCGGCCCGCTGCCGCGTGAGGCGCAGCGCACCCTCGAGTGCGTGCGCTGGCTCGCGGAGTCGAACTACGAGGTGCATTTCGACCCATCCGTGGCCGTCTCCGAGCGCATCATTTTCCCCGTCTCGTCGAATGAAAGCAACGGCATGGAAGACGCACGCTTCGTCCGCTTCACCGACGACGACGGCAGCGTTCTCTATTACGCGACTTATACCGCCTACAATGGCCGCGCCATCCTCCCGCAGTTACTCGAAACGACGGACTTCCTCAACTTTCGCGCCCTCACCCTCAATGGCCGCGCGGTGCAAAACAAAGGCATGGCCCTTTTCCCCCGCCGCATCGACGGCCGCTACGTCATGCTCTCGCGCCAGGACGATGAGAACCTCTTCCTCATGTTCTCCGACAACCCGCATTTCTGGAGCGACCCACAGCTCCTCCGCCGCCCCTGCCACCCGTGGGAATCCGTAAAGATCGGCAACTGCGGCTCACCCATTGAGACCGACGCGGGCTGGCTCGTCATCACCCACGGCGTCGGGCCCATGCGCAAATACAGTATCGGCGCGCTCTTACTCGACTTGCACGATCCGACGAAAGTTATCGGCGAACTGG
>JANXWQ010000541.1 GCA_025351065.1 Chthoniobacter sp.
ACCCATGCCACCGTAGGTATCGACGATGATCTTGCGCCCCGTCAGCCCGGTGTCGCCCTGCGGCCCGCCGACGACGAACTTGCCGGTCGGGTTGATGAGATACTCGGTCTGCGCCGTGAGCATGCCTTTCGGCAGCACCGCCTTGATGACTTTCTCGATGCAAAACTTCTCGATCTCCGCGTGCTCTGCGTCCGCGGCGTGCTGCGTGGAAATGACGACGTTGGTGATGCGCACCGGCCTGCCATCCACATACTCGACGGAAACCTGCGACTTCGCATCGGGCCGCAGCCACTTCGCCGCTTTGCCGGCCTTGCGAATCTCCGTCAGCTTCCGCCCGAGGCGGTGCGCATACATGATCGGCGCGGGCATCAGCTCCGGCGTCTCATCGCTCGCGTAGCCGAACATGATCCCCTGGTCGCCCGCGCCCTGCTCGGCGTGCTTCTTGCCCTTGGCCTTTTTCGCGTCCACGCCCTGCGCGATGTCGGGGCTCTGCGCGGTGAGGATGTTCTGCACGAAAATCTTGTCCGCGTGAAAAATGTCGTCGTCGTTCACGTAGCCGATCTCGCGCACCGCATCGCGGGTGATCTGCACGTAGTCGAGCCTGGCCTTCGTGGTGATCTCGCCGCCGACGATGGCGATATTGCTTTTCACATACGTCTCGCAAGCCACGCGGCTCGCCTTGTCCTGCGCCAGGCAGGCGTCGAGGACGGCATCGGAGATGGTGTCGGCGACCTTGTCGGGATGGCCTTCACCGACGGATTCGGAGGAAAAAATGTAACGGCGTGACATGCGGGAGTTGGGCTGTGGGTTGGGTTGGATTTTGAGTTCGATCGGTCGCAACAACGTATTGACCAATCATGATGCGGTGATGCGTATAGCGGACTTCCGGCGGGCGTCAACGCCGAAGATTTCGTCGAATCTGAATTTGCTTCCATCCCGCCTGATGAGCCGTCGGCAAGCCCGTCAATCCGTTCCGGCACTTTGTTTGCGTGGATGCTCTAAAGCCGCCGTTTTAGTTTTTTCATCTCGCGCGCCAGGTCCGCCTGCGCCTCGGCGAGCCACGGGCGCAAGCCCTCCGCCGAGACCACCAGCGCGCCGAAACTCGTGGCCGTCTGCTGCTCCATCAGGTCGGAAGTCGCCACGGTGATTTCGTGCTGGCTGGCGTACTTCACTACGAGGCGCTCGACGATTTCATCCGCCGTCTGCCCCGCGCCCGAGTAGAAAATCTGGATGCCGCCGGGCTCCGTGACCTCGTTGGCCTTTGCGCCTTTGCCGTCGAAAACCGCGACCACCCGCACGCCGCTCGCGTCCTGGTACCCGGTCAGCACCTTCACCAGTTCATCGCGCGCCAGCACCGTGCGCCGCGCGTGCAGCTTCCGCAGTTCCGGCCACGCGAAGATGACGCTGTGACCATCCACGATGAGATAGCGCATGGTCGTGCAGCCTGCCTGCCATCAGCAATCCGCGGCCTGTGGGGCCGCGTCCGCCTTACTCCGCGGCGGCTGCCGCAGCCTTCTTCGGAGCGGCCTTTTTCTTCGCCGGCTTCGTCACCGCAGCGGCCTTGGCCTTGACCTTCTTGCGCTCGATGTAGTCGAGGCGGCGGCGGCGTTTCTGGATCTTGTTAGTTTGCTGGCCCATAAATTTTCGGAGGTGTTTTTGCGGAAGTGGAGGGCGGTGAATAAGCGCAGTCCGCCGCCAGGTCAAGCAAACCGCACCGCCTCATCCGCCTTAAAATTTCTCCCCGCCTCCGCCGCGCAATCTTCCCTTTTCTGCCCATTGACGCCCCCACCCACCGCACCCATATTCCGCGCCCTTTTGCACAACGACACCTACCAGGACATCGACATGGAACACATCCGCAACATCGCCATCATCGCTCACGTCGATCACGGCAAGACCACCCTCGTGGACCAGCTTCTCAAACAGGCCGGCACCTTCCGCGCCAACGAAGCCCGGTCCAGCGAGATCCGCATCATGGACTCCATGGACCTCGAGCGGGAAAAGGGCATCACCATCAAGGCCAAGAACGCCGCCTTCAAATGGCACGACTACCATGTGAACATCGTGGACACCCCCGGCCACGCCGACTTTGGCGGCGAGGTCGAGCGCATCATGAAGATGATCGACGGCGTGCTCCTCGTCGTCGATGCCTACGACGGCCCGCAGGCGCAGACCAAGTTCGTCCTGCGCAAGGCGCTGGAAAACGGCGCGAAGCCCATCGTCGTCATCAACAAAATCGACCGCGAAAACGCCCGCCCGCACAAGGTGCTCGACATGGTTTTCGAGCTCTTTATGGAGCTGAACGCCACCGACCTCCAGCTCGACTTCCCCGTCATCTACGCCTCCGCCCGCGACGGCTACGCGATGAAGGAAATCCACGAGGAAAGCTCGACGATGGAGCCGCTCTTCGAGGCCATCATCAAGCACATCCCGCCTCCGGCGAAAAGCGACGTGCAGTATTTCCAGATGCTCATTTCCAACCTGGACTACAGCGACTACCTCGGCCGGATCGCCTACGGACGCATCATCAGCGGGCGCGTGAAAGTGGGCGACAGCGTCGTCCGCATCAATAAGGACGGCCGCCGCGAGCGCGCCGCCGTCACCGCCCTTTTCGGCCACGTCGGCCTCGCCAAAGTGGAACTCAAGAACGCCAGCGAAGGCGACATCATTGGCCTCTGCGGCTTCGAGGACGCCTACATCGGGGAGACCATCACCGACACCGAGGAGCGCATGCCGATCCCCTTCGTGGACATCGATCCGCCCACGATCACCATGAAGATTTGCATCAACGACGGCCCGCTCGCCGGTCGCGAAGGCAAGCTCCTCACCGCCCGCCAGGTCCGCGAGCGCCTCGTCCGCGAGACCCGCACGAACGTCTCCATCCTTTTCGCCGACACCGACATCGCCGGCCATTTTGAAATCCAGGCCCGCGGCGAAATGCAGATCGCCATCATCGTCGAGCAGATGCGCCGCGAAGGCTTTGAAATCCTTGTTTCCCGGCCCGAGGTCATCTATCAACACGACGAGCAGGGACACGTCCTCGAGCCCCTCGAAACCCTCTACGTCGATGTCCCGAATGAAAACCTCGGCGACGTTCTCCAGTCCCTCGCCGGCCGCAAAGCCGACATCACGCACATGGAGCACAACCCCCACAGCGTCACCGTCCAGGCCATCGTCCCCACGCGCGGCCTCATCGGCTTCGAGACCGATCTCGTCAACGCCACCAAGGGCCACGGCATCATGTCCCACATCTTCAAGGAATACGGCGAGCACAAGGGCAGTATCCCCACGCGCAACAACGGCGTCCTCGTCGCCATGGAGCAGGGCATCAGCACAGCCTACAGCTTGGAGACCATCCAGGAGCGCGGACGCCTCTTCATCGGAGCCCAGGCGGAAGTTTATGAAGGCATGATCATCGGCGAAAACGCCCGCAACGACGACATGCCCGTCAACCCCTGCCGCGCCAAGAAGCTCAGCAACATGCGCTCCACCGGCGATGGCAAAGGCGTGAGCCTCTCCCCGCCGCTCACCATGACGCTGGAGCGTTCGCTCGAATACATCGCCCCCGACGAATACGTGGAAGTCACGCCCAAGAGCCTCCGCCTCCGCAAAAAAATCCTCGACGCCAACGGTCGCAAACGCGCCGAGCAAAAAGTCGGCTGACGCGGTTTCGGCGCTTCCCATCCCACTCGCGTCCGCGCTAAATCCGCGGCGCGATTCCCGATGGCCGCGCTCCTTCAGCTCACCCGCGTCACCAAATCTTTCGGCGCCGTCCGCGCGCTGAAAGGCGTGTCCTTCGCGCTGGAGTCGGGTGAAGTCCACGCGCTGCTCGGCGAAAACGGCGCGGGCAAATCCACGCTGATCAAAATCATCACCGGCGCGCACCAGCCCGACGGCGGCCAGCTCGAAATCGGCGGCGAACCCGTCGCACATCTCACCCCGGCCAAAGCGCGCGCGCTCGGCATCGCCTGCATCTATCAGCAGCCCGCGCTTTTTCCCGATCTCAGCGTCGCGGAAAACATCGCGCTCCGGCTGGAGAGAACTTCGCCCGCGCATCGCGTCCGCTGGGCGCAGCGGCACGCTCGGGCGCGCGAACTCTTGCACCGCATCGGCGCGGAGATCGACCCCGCCGCCGAGGTGCGCGCGCTCTCCATGCCGGAGCAGCAGCTCGTGGAAATCGCCTGCGCGCTCGGCGCGGGTGCGCGCATCGTCATCATGGACGAGCCCACCGCCTCGCTCACGCAAAAGGAGCAACACCTGCTCTTCGCCGTCGTGCGCGAGCTGCGCAAGAGCGGAGTCGGCGTCATCTACATTTCCCACCGGCTCGAGGAAATTTTCGCGCTCGCCGACCGCGTGACCGTGCTGCGCGACGGGTCGAGCGTCGGCACGCATCAGGTTGCCGACATCGACGAGGCCGGCCTCATCCGCCTGATGGTCGGCCGCGAGGTCTCGCAGATTTATCCCGCGAGCGAATCGGTCGCGAGCGACGTCGTGCTGTCGTTGCGCGGAGTCGGTTGTGCGGCGGGCGGCGTGCGCGACGTGAC
>JANXWQ010000594.1 GCA_025351065.1 Chthoniobacter sp.
ATTCGTCCTTTCCCACCACGTCCATCAATTAATCCAAGTCTCGGCCCGTTCAGCGCGCGCATATTGATCGTGGGCGCTCGGACTGTTAGGTATAACTGCTTATGCCGCATATTCCAGTTCATCCGTCGGCCGAGAAGCGCCATCGTCAAAGCCTGAAGCGCCAGCAGCGCAACCGGGCCATCAAGACTCGCGTTCGCACTGCATCGAAAAATGCGATTGAAGCAATCGGTGGCAGCGATAAGGAAGTCGCCGCGACTGCTTTGCAGAAGGCGATGAAGGTCCTCTACAAGGCCGCCAGCAAAGGCACCCTGCGCAAGAATCTCGCCGCGCAGGTGAAGCGCATGCTCGCCGACAAAAAGGCCGCGGCGCTGGTGGAAAACTACGCCGGCCAGTGGCTGCAAATCCGCAACCTCAAGCTCGTGCAGCCGGACGCGAAGACCTTCCCCGAGTGGGATCGCGCGCTGGCGGCGGCGATGGAGCGCGAGACGGAAATGCTCTTCGAGACGGTCATGCGCGAGGATCGCACGGTGATGGATTTCGTGGCGGCGGATTACACGTTCGTGAACGAGCGGCTGGCGAAGCACTACGAGATTCCGGGCATCGAGGGGGAGGCGTTTGTGAAAGTGAAGCTGCCCGCGAACCGGCCCGGCGGCATCCTCGGGCAGGGCAGCTTTCTCACGCTGACCTCGAACCCCAACCGCACCTCGCCGGTGAAGCGCGGCAAATATATCCTCGAAAACATCCTCGGCACCCCGCCTCCTCCGCCGCCGCCCGAGGTGCCGAATCTCGATGACAAAAATCGCAAGGAACTGCACGGCACGCTGCGGCAGCGCATGGAGCAGCACCGCGTGGATCCCGTCTGTGCGAGCTGCCACGCGCGCATGGATCCCATTGGCTTTGGGCTGGAGCAGTTCGACGGCATCGGCGCATGGCGGGCCAAGGACGACGGTGCGCCCATCGACCCGAAGGGCCAGCTCGTGAGCGGCGAGGAGTTCAAAGGCCCCGCCGAGCTGCGTGAGATTTTGCTGACGAAAAAGCGCGCCGGTTTCCTCCGTTGTGTGAGCGAAAAAATGCTGACCTACGCGCTGGGCCGCGGCATGGAATTCTACGACCGCACGGCCATCGAAAAAATCTCCGGCGCGCTGGAAAAAGACCCGAAGTTTTCCACCCTCGTCCTCGAAGTCGTGAGGAGCGTCCCCTTCCAAATGCGCCGCGGCGAAGGCGACCACCGCAAGTTTTCCGACGCTCCGAAAACCGCCGCCGCCGCGCCGAAATAGGCGGCAGCCGGCGCCCGCGATTGGCCGTTTACTACGGGGCAATCGCCGCTATTTTGCCCGCCCTCAACCCCGACCAATGGATCAACATTCCGAAGCCCAGATTGGGCGCTTTCTTTCCCGCTACCCGCTGCACTTGGTGGTGCTGATCGGGCTGGTGGTGGCGGCGGCGATGGGGGTGTGGGTGGGCAGCGGGGAATTCATGAAGGCGGGGCTCATCATCGCGGGTGCCATCGCGGTGGGGGTGACGCTGGCGCTCGGCCGCAACTACTGGCTGCTGATTCCATTCGCGTTCAGCACCGATCTGCCCGCGATCCCGATCGAGGGCCGGAACGTGGAACTGGGGGAACTGGCCGGGGTGACCTGCATCCTCACCTTTCTCGCGCGCTACGCCCTCAAGCTGCAAACCTTCTCGCTCTTTCGCAAAAACCATGCCCCTTTCCTGCTCTACGCAGGCTGGGCGCTGATGGTCTTTCTCATCCATCCGGTCGGCCTGAGCGCCTCGGGCGCGGGCCTGGGCGGCGCCCGGTTTTACGCCAAAATCCTCATCGCGCTGATCGCCTTTCTGGTCATGGCCAACCAGGAAATTCGCGAGCGCGAATGCAAATGGCTCATCATCATCATCCTGGCTGGCTCCGTGATCTCGGAGCTCAAGGACGTCGGCACCTATTTCCTCCCTTTCCTCAATGAGAGTCATGCCGTGATGATCTCGTACGAGGGGGATGCCTTCTACACCTGGCACCAGGCGCTCGCCACCGCCCCGTCCGTTTTTATCCTGGTGATGCTCGCCCGCTATCGGTCGAGTGAAATCTTCAGCCTGCAAAGGGGGGTGTGGCTGATCAGTCTGTTTCTGGTCTGCGCCCTGTTCATTGTCATGAGTGGCAAACGATCCGCGCTCGCCGCGATTCCGCTGGCCGCCATGACCGCCGCCCTCTTCCGCAAGGAATACGCCGCTTTCTTCCTCTGGATCGGCGGATCGGTTCTCGCGACCACCTTCCTCGTCGTCGGGCATAGCGCCGCGCTTTTTCATTTGCCGCTGACGGCCCAGCGGGCGCTGTCCTTTTTGCCGGGCAAATGGGATTCGGAGATGGCGATGATGGAAGGCGGCCAGGACGTTTTCCGCGAAGAACTGCGACGGCTGGCGATCAAAAAGATCAAGCAGGATCCATGGATCGGCACGGGTTACCAGATCGACCTGAAGCTGGCCGAGGATCTCACCTACGAATACATGGTTTCCGGAGGCGACATCGAAATGCAGGTCACGCCCGCAGCCATGTCCTCGTCCTGGCACAATACCTGGCTGGGTTATGCCGCCGATTTTGGCATTCCGGCATCCTTCCTGGTGGGTGCCATCTACCTCACGGTGCTCCGCCGCTCCTGGCGGACGTTTGGGCAAACTCCCGCCAAATCGCCAGCCAACACCTTGGCTCTGTACCTGCTCCTTTTCGCCGTCCGGGATCTGGCGACATCCTATGGAGGCGGACATTCGGCGCTGGATGCCTATTCGCGATGGTGGATGTACGGACTGCTGGTCGCCATCGACCTCACCAACCAACGGCGACTGGCCGCGCCGAAGGACGCCAAGGAGCCGCCGGACGGGCGGACGCTGCTGCAGCCAGCCCTGGCCGGTCAGCCAACCCGTCAGCCCTTGAGAGTCCAGCGCCCGTCGGCGTTTTGAACAGCGTGACCGCCGATTTTTTGCGCTTCTGTGCGGGTAGATTAAGTCCAGCTCCCCTGCCCGCAGCCTGCGCCTCTCTTATGCCGTGAAGCTATTTTCCAAACGGCTTGCCGCCGTCTTCCAATCCCCATTTTTCCGAGGTTCCTTCACTTACCTGAGCGGAAGCGTTTTGAACTCCGCCCTGCCGCTGCTGGTCGTGCCGGTGCTCACCCGCTACCTCTCCCCGGCCGACTACGGTTTCGTCGCCACCTCCACGGTGCTGACGCAAATCCTCGTCGTCTTCATCGGCCTGAACGCCTACGGCCTGGTCGCGCGCGCGCATTTCGACGACGATCCGGCCGGCCTGCGCCGGCTGGTCAGCACCTGCGTCCTGCTCAGTCTCGCAGTTACTGCACTGCTGCTCGGGCTGTCTTTCCTGCTGGGCGGGCCGGTCGCGCGGCTCACCCAGTTTCCCGCCGCCTGGCTGCCGGGCGTCATCCTCATTGCGCTGGCCACCGTTTTCCAAGGTCTCTACCTCGGCCTGGTGCAGGCGCGCAGCGAGCCACTCCGCTACATCCTGATCCAGACCATCGGCGGCGTGCTGAATCTGGGCCTGTCCCTGCTTTTGGTCGTCCAGCTCGGCATGGATTGGCGGGGACGGATGTGGGCTCAGGTGCTGGCGCTGGGTGCCGTGGCGCTGTTTTGCCTGCATGGGTTGATTTTCCGGCTGGGCCTGCTGCGTCCGGCTTTTCATCGCACGGCCAGCCGCCAGCTCATGGCCTTTGGCGTGCCACTTATTCCGCATGTTATCGGCGGCTGGGTCATGACGATGGCCGCGCGGCTTTTCCTCAATAACATGGCCTCCGTCTCCGACACCGGCCTGTACGGCCTGGCCTTCAATCTGACTTCGCCGCTCGCCATGCTGCTCGGCGCCGCCCACAACGCCTACGTCCCGGTGCTCTACCAGTATTTGAGCAGCAAGGATGGGTGCGACAAAGTCCGCCTCTGCCGGATCCTGCTCGCGGTCACCGCCGCGCTGCCCATCCTCGCCTTTGCGTGTGCTGTCGCGGTCCGGTGGGTGCTCCCATGGATCGTCGGCCCGCGGTTTTATGGAGCGGCGGATTTCGTCGCATGGATGACGCTTACCTATGCCGTGCAAGGCATCTATTTCATCTTCGGAACCTTCGTCGTGTATTCAAAAAGAACCTCGCTCATGACCTGGCGCGCGGACTTCCTTGGCGGCGCGGTTCTGCTTATCGCCTGTCCACTGCTGATTCGCTTCAACGGCCCGCTGGGTGCCGCCCAGGCCGTCTGCCTCGCGTTTGCCGCCTCCACCCTCGGCTGCATTACCGCCGCGCAGCAGGCCTGCCCCATGCCGTGGGGCCTGGCCGTAAGGTCGTTTCTTCCCGCTGACCCGCGGAAGCGGGAGATGTTATGACGCCCGAGCCAGCCGCCATACGCGAAGGAGCCACGGGCCTTCTTACTGTTTCCCAGCATGGAAAATCCACCACCTTTATCCCAGACTACGACATGGACAAAGCACGGAACCTCCTGCTGGAGTTCCAGGAGCTGCGGGATGACCGCGGGGTAAGTCTTAAGGAATGTTACCGCGAAGAAGGCTTTAACTGGTACCCGACCATGGTTTCCTATCTCTACTGGTATCTTTTTTTCCCTTACATCAAGTATGCCCCATTGGTGGCGGACTGGATGGAGGGCAGGGCCGAGTTCACATGGGAAAATGACGGCCAATTCAAGACGCTGATGGCACTGCTCGGCGGTCAGGCCTGCCGCTTCACCTGGCGGCAACGGCTCCATTATTTCCTGTTGCAATGGAACAACCGCCGGGTTGCCCGGAAGAGCCTTGCCCGGCTCCTTTTCTTTCGGTTTGCGAGCAACGATTTCCGGACGAAAGAAATACGCAGGGTCTTGGATACGGCTGGAACATCCTACCTCGAAGTGATTCCCGCACCCCTGACTGCAGAGATCGTGCGCGGTCTGTTGAAAGGCGAAAACAACTACTTTTTTTCCCAGCCACCCAGCATGGGGCGGGGCAACCGGTTTCAACGACGTTACGCCACCGGCCACCTGGACGCCGCCAAGCGGCGGCTGTTCACCGCGGCGATTTCGGTCGTCGAAACGTCGGTCACGAGTTTCATCGTCGAATGTCACCATCACGTCCGGGCACTCCGCCATTGCCAGGCAAAGACATTTTACGGTCTCGATGATGTCAATGGTTACGTCTTTCCGGTGCTTTACGCCTGCCGCAGGCTCGGGATGCGAACCATCGGCCACCAGCACGGTGCCTACGTGAAACGCCATGCCGGCTACATCATGGAAGGCATCGCGCCGGGCGATTTCCAGTGGTTCGACCAGGTGATTGTTTGGGGGGATTACTGGAAGCAAAAGATGCAGCGCGATTCCACGGTCTATCCGCCGGACTTCTTCACCGTCGGATCCAACAAATTCGCAAACATCCTGCCGGCTTCGATCCCAGCCGATCGTGAGCCGCGGACGGTGCTCATCCCTTACGAATTCCTCGCCAACACCATGAAAGTCGGTGAGTACATGCAGAAGCTGATGGAACTCGGCTACCATGTGGCTTTCAAGCCGCGTCCGGACAGCGCGCTTGAGGAACAGCTCGACAGTTACTGTCTTACGCCAAGCCAGCGCGAGAAACTGAAAATCATTGCCAAACTCGACGCCGTGGCACTCGCGGAGATTGACATTGTGGCTGGAACGATGACCACGCTAATTTACGAATTGCTGCCATGCAACAAGATCGTGTGGGTGCTGGAAACGGAATACCGCCATCTCTTCGATTTGGTGGAGGAGGGTCTGGCCCATCTTGTTCGTCTTGCTGATCTTCGTCCGCCGGGACAGATGCCGCCAGCCCTGCTGGCCCGCACCTGTGTCCCGAGTGAAACCCTCTTTGGTGCAGAGTCGCTGAGCGATACGCTGCGGGACAAGGTCATTGGAGATCGGGTGCCCGCATGACGCCGCTATCCACAAATGCTGTCGTCGTCTCCGGGTTCGGGATTCACCAGCGGGTGCATGGCGGCTTTTTTGAAACCCCGGCCCCGGCGAAACGCATATTTCACGCTGGGCATGCAGAAACATTGGTGTCCGTCACGGTTAAATCGGCATTTCAAACCTGCTCAACATCGGCTATTCACTGCCTGCATCATTTGCCATACTTATCCGTACGGATTCGTTAGCCGAGCTTGCTTTTCCATCCCATCTTCGTCACAAATAATGATCAAACTGCTCTCCACCGTTATGTTCGGACTGCTGCGCACCGTCCTGTCCGTCCTGCCCCGCTCAGCTACCATCTGCTTGCTGAAGTACTCCCGGAATGTCTTCTCCTTCCGCCTCAATGTCATCCTCGAAGAACAGCTCTACGCACAGCTTTTGAAAGGCAACAGCACCGTTCTCGATCTGCCGAGGCTTACTATTCCCGTGCCCATTGAGCGGAAGATGTCGATCCGGGTGGGCGACGAATCACAGCGTTACTACTGGTGCGGTCACTTTGACGAAGTCTCGTGCTACCTGCTGCGTCATTTGAACGCGACGGACACTTTCTTCGACATTGGCACCAACTGCGGCTTTATGACCCTGGTGGCTTCCTCGCGCGTTCCCGCGCCGCAGATTTATTGTTTCGAGCCGAATCCCAATACGTTCCGCGAACTGACCAACAACCTGCAAATCAACGGCCTTCAAGCAAACACCTTCAATCTCGCGCTCTCCAACAAAAAGGAACAGTGCCGACTGTATGTCCCCGAGGGTGCCTGCGGAGGGAGCAGCATCAACGCCAAAAACTATGAGCGCAGGGATTTACTACCCGGCGAGCAGCGCCCGACGGCCTATCACGAAGTGGATGCCGAAGTCTTTGACGACCTCTGGAAGGACATCTCCGCAAAATCCCCCCTCGCTCCCGGAAGGGTGGTCATCAAGCTCGATGCCGAGGGCTTCGAACTGGCGATCATTGCCGGCATGGATGCGTTCGTGAAAGCCAATGCGGCTCGCTTGACGATCCTCATCGAGGTCTATGAATCCGAGTATGACGCCGCCTTTAAGACACTCGAAGCCTACGGCTTGGCAGGCTTCAGCATCCAGTCGGACGGACTCACCGCCCCCGCGAAGCGTCCTGACAAAAACCGCTTCCAGAACTATTGCTTCATGCTGCCAAGTTAGACCGGGAAGGCATCTGGCATAACCCATATCACCCCATGAAAACCAAACTCCACCCCGGCTGCGGCCACATCATCAAAGAAGGCTGGCTGAATCACGACATCGCCCCGCTGCCCGCAAGTGACGGGTGCTGGTTTTTGGGCTACTAAAAACAGCCGATGAAGCTCGAACCACTGCACCCTGTTCAGGTTCAAAGGTTTCGCCAGATGACGCCGGTGGAGAAGTGGAATGTGGCGCTGGGGCTGCTCGGAACCGCCCGCGCGACGCGGCGCGCGGCGTTGCGGAAGGGGAACCCCAAACTGACCGAAGCCGAGATCGAGCAGGCGCTCGCGAAGGAACTGAGCCGTGCCCGAACCTGACCTGCTCCAGATTTTTGCGCGGCCGGTCCATGATGCTGGCATCCCCTACCTCGTGGCCGGCTCCGTGGGTGCCATGTTCTATGCCGAGCCGCGGCTGACCCTCGACATTGATCTTGCGGTGTCGATCCCCAATGCGCGGCTGCCCGCGCTGGCCGGGTTATTCCCGGAAGCCTCGTTTTACGTTCCGCCCCTGGAGGTGCTGCACGGGGAGAATCTCCGCGAATGTCGCGGCCACTTTAATGTCATTCACCTGGACAGCGGTTTGAAGGCGGACTTTTACCCCTCGCAGTCCGATCCGTTTTACGGCTGGGCCAGCCAGCATCGGCGGGTGGTTCGTTACACTCACGGCGAGGTTTTTTTTGCGCCCCCGGAATACGTGATCGTGTGGAAGATCGCGTATTTCGCGGAAGGCGGTGGCGAGAAGCATGTGCGGGACATCCGCAGGATGTTGGAATTGAGCGGATCGGAGGTTGACCGCGCCGTTCTGGAAAAAGAGCTTTCACGCCGCAACCTGCTCTCCTTCTTTCAAACAATAACTCAGGCATGAAAACCAAACTCCACCTCGGCTGCGGCCATATCATCAAGGAAGGCTGGCTCAATCACGACATCGCTCCGCTGCCCGGCGTGGAGGTCGTCCATGATCTGCGCGTGTTCCCGTGGCCTTTCGCCGACGGGCAGTTCGACGAGGTGCATGCGGACAACGTCTTCGAGCATCTGCGCGACACGACAGGGACGATGGAGGAAGTCCACCGCATCACCCAGCCCGGCGCGAAGGTCTTCATCGGCGTGCCGTTTTGGAATTCCTTCGAGGCGTGGGGCGATCCGACCCATGAGCGGCTTTTTTCGGAGGAAATCTTTGAGTTTTACGACCCGACGACCTGGCGGGGAAAAGAGCGCGCCTATTACTCGAAGGCGAAGTTCCAGATCGAAAAAATCGTCTTCTGCGTGAACCCGTTCAAACCGCTCTTTCGCGATCCGTGGTTTTACCGTTTCGGACGGCGGGTCGAGCATCCGTGGCTCAAGGGGGTGCTGCGCGCGTTCGCCACTTACTTTTGCAACGTGATTCATGGCATCGACGCGCATCTCAAGCGCCTGTAACCTGAAGCATGTCAGCCGTTGACTCTCTGTAGCCTTCCGGGTCTGCTTCCCCGATGCGATTGACGAGCGAGCAACACCGCGACATCTGCCGGTCCGTTCAGGAGACGGATCCGGAGGCGGAGGTGTATCTGTTTGGCTCGCGGGTGGATGATGCGCAGCGGAGCGGCGACATTGACCTGCTGGTCTTGCGCCGGCGGATCGGCCTGCGCGAACGGCTCCGCCTTTTGATGAAGCTGGAAGACCACCTCGGCGCACAGCGCATCGACCTGGTGGTAAAGCCGGCGCTGGATGATCCGTTTGCCCGCATGATTTCCGCGAAAGGGGTGCGCCTGTGACCAGCTTGCCCACGGATTACGCGGATTTCACGGATCTTGGCCTTGCCCGGCTAAGCCCGGAAGACCGCGCCGCCGTGGAATTCGCTGCGCTGCATCTCCGGGCCGAGGGCGCTGCGCGGGTGTGGCTCTTCGGCTCGCTCGCCAAGGGCCGCAAGCCGGGCGTCCATTCGGACTTCGACTTCGGGGTCGAGGGTCTGCCCGGTGACAAACTCTTTGGCTGTGTGGGCCATCTGCTGCAAAAGCTCCCGCGGCCGGTCGATGTCGTGGAAATGGAACGCGCGTCGGACTTTCTCGTGAGCCGCATTCGGGAGGAGGGTTTCGTGCTGCCATGAGGATCGATCAAGGAGGTGCCACGACCCTCGCGGCGGTCATCGGGCGCGACTTGCTGGCGATCGCGGCCATTGAGCACCACGCCGCCGGGTTGTCGGGCGGGGCGATGCAGCGGGCGCAGTTGGACTCACTCGGGTTCGCGCTGCACAATATCTACAACGCCTTGGAAAACTCGTTCACTCAGATTTCCCTCAGCTTCGAGAACCATGTGCGCGACCGGGAGCGGTGGCATCGGGAACTGCTCGACAAAATGTTCCTTGATCTCGCGCCGCTGCGTCCGGCGGTGCTGATGAACGCAAGCCGCCCGCTGATGGGTGACCTGCTCGGGTTCCGGCATATTTTCCGCCATGCCTACGAGTTCGTGCTCGATGAAGAGAAGGTTCTCGCCTTATGGCGGCGCTGGCTGGCGGAGGGAACTGCGGTCAAGGGTGCGCTTACGAATTTCTCCGGCCTGCTGCGGGCGGTCGCTGCGGGGGACCGCCCGGCGCTGTGATTTCCGCCGCGAAGCGTTTCATCATCGGTGTGCTCCGGCGGCTCTGCCGGAAGACGGCGGGCACCGGGAGTTTTATCGTCCCGGCGTACACGGGCCTCGGCAATTTTTTGATGATGACGCCGATGGTTCTCGCTTTGCGTCGGCTGTATCCGCAGGCGCGCATCTGCATCCTCGCGGGCAATACGTTTGGCGGGGAGCATGTGTTTCGCGCAGGCGATGGGATCGTGGATGACGTGTTCATGCTGCCGATGACGGCCTCATTTTGGCGCAAGGTGAGTTTCTTTTGGCGGCTCCGGCGGCGGTCCATTGGCACGGCGTTGCTGCCGTTCGATGCGTCGCCGGCGTTTTACTGGTGGGGCGTCTTGCTCGCCGGAATCCCGCGCCGGGTCGGCCATTCGCAGGACGTGCTCGGCCTCGAGATGGGCTGGACGCGCGAGGTGCTCACGGATGACGTGCCGCTGCGGCTTGATGCGCATGAGAGCGATTTGCATTTCGATCTGCTGGAGCGGATGCACGGCCCTTTCGCGCGCACGTATGCGACGCACCTCGCGCCGGTCGGGCCGGAAGTGCTCGCGCGTTTCGGGCTGCTCGAGCGCGAGTACCTCGCGATCCAAGTCTCGGCGGCCAATGCCGGGGTGACGCCGAAGCGGTGGCCCGAGGAACATTTCGCTGCGTTGATCCGGCGGCTGGCAGCGGATGGCCAGTGCATCGTTCTGCCGGGCGACGGGAACGAGCGGCCGGTGATCGCGGATTTTCTCAAACGGCATGCGCTTCAGGCGCTGAACATCGCCGGGCAGACGAGCGTGGATGAAGTGTCGGCGGTGCTCAAATACGCGCGCCTGCTGGTCTGCCACGACAGCGGCCAGATGCACATCGCCAACGCGCACGGCACGCCGCTGCTCGCGCTTTACGGCCCGACGGACGACGTTTTCACCGCGCCGAAAGCGCCGGGCAGCCGGATGCTGCGCGTGGCGCTGCCTTGCGCGCCGTGCATGAAAAATTTTGCGAAGACGGAAGCGGAGGCTTTGCGCGACTGTCCGATCAATCTCGAGTGCATGTGCAGCCTTTCCGTGGAGGAGGTTTATCGCGCGGCAAAGGACATCCTGGCGGGCTAACGCTCGCGCAAACTGGAAGCAAGATGCGGCTCGGCGCGGCTGAAGTTACTTTTTGGCAACTGCCCTAAACCGCCGCGGGGCCGCCGCCCTTCGTGAACTCCGCAACGAGCAGCCAGCCGATCTTATCCTTGAAATAGTCGTCCACGGCCTTGGGCCACTTGTAGAGCATTTGCTCCTTCATGTAAGTAACGGTGGTCTTGTCCACATGCAGACCTTCCCTGGCGAGACACTCGGCAAGTTCGCGCGGGCTGAAGTGCCGGTGATAATAGCCGTCGGTATAAAAGCGCTGGACGGACTTGGCCGTCTCGCCGTGGAAAATCTTGCCACGGAGCAGCAACGCCTGAAAGGCGATTTGCCAGTAACGCAGGCTATGCCGGTTATACACCATAATCATGCCCTGCCCGCCGGGCTTCAGCACGCGGCTGACCTGACGGAAGGCCGCCTGCGTGTCTTGCGAGTGATGCAGGACGCCCCATGAAAAGACGAAGTCAAAGGTGCTGTCGGGGAACTCGAGCTTCTCGGCGTCCATTTGCTGCACGTTGACATCAAGGCCGTAGAATTTGGTGACCGACGTCGCGTTTTTCACGGCGGCAGCGGTGAGATCCACGGCCTGGACTTTAGCCCCGCCTTTGGCCAGCAGATAGGAGGCCCCGCCGGAACCGCAGCCGATTTCCAAAACGCTTTTGCCGGCCAGTTTTCCGTAGGGAAAATTCGTGATGAAGGGGCTGCAGATGCGGAATTCTTCGAGATACTTCTCGAAATTTCCCTCGATCTCCACCTTGCGCTCCGGCGCATCCCAGTCCTCGTAGGTCATGGGCAGGGTTTCCCACCAGATGCGGTTGCGCTCCTGCGCGTCGGCGGTGCCAGCCTCCGCCTTCGCTCGGGCGGTGGATGCGGCTGGCGTAGGTTTCATGCCAGGACTTTGGCGGAGGGTTCAAGTCTCGTCTAGCAGGTTGTTTGCGCTTCGGGAGAATAGCGGGCCGGTGCCTGATTTTGCCGGGACCGGGCCGCTGAAATTTGGTGGAACGCGGCCTTTCTCCCCCTATACCTTCCGCCTGCCCGTGACTGCCGATCCGAAGATTCTCCATTTTGTCAAAAACGCGCCCATCTTTTTTCAGCCGTGGTGGCTGGACGCCGTGGCTCCGGGAGCCTGGGCTTACGCGGTCGCCCGGCGCGGGGAGGAGGTCGCCGGGGTGCTGCCCTATGCCTTCAAAATCCGGCTGGGCTTTTTCCGCCTGATCGGGACGCCGACCTTCACGCCGTACCTGGGGCCGTGGCTGCGGGCTTCGACGGCGAAGTACGCGAACCGTCTCGGCGAGGAGAAAGATCTCACGCTAGAACTGATCCAGGCGCTCCCGCCATTCGCGGCGTTTTACCAGACCTTTCATCCCTCGATCACGAACTGGCTGCCGTTCTGCTGGAGCGGATTCGAGCAGACTACCCTCTACACCTATCGCATCGAAGACACCGCCGATTTGAAAAAGCTGTGGAGCGAGACGCGGGACAATGTCCGCACCGACATCAAGAAAGCGCAGAAGCTCGTGCAGGTGCGGGAGACGGACGACGTCGGCGAGTTTCTGCCGCTGCATCGCCTGACCTTCTCGCGGCAGAACAAAGCGCTGCCTCATTCCGAAGCCGTGCTGCGCCGTCTGGACGCCGCGTGCGCGCAACGCGGGGCGCGCAAAATCCTCGTCGCCGCCGGCCCGGACGGACGGCTGCACGCCGGGATTTACCTCGTGACCGACGCACGCGCGGTTTACTACCTGCTCAGCGGCGGCGACCCGGAACTGCGCAACAGCGGCGCGACCTCGCTGCTGATTTGGGAGGCGATCCGCTGGGCGTCGGAACAAGGCAAGGCGTTCGATTTCGAAGGTTCGACCGTGGAGCCCATCGAGCGGTTCGTGCGCTCCTTCGGCGCGCGCCAAACGCCCTTTTTCAAGGTGGTAAAAACCCCCTCGGTGATCGTCCGGCTCTATCGGTCGCTGATCCACCTAACTCAAACCGGGCGCGCGAAGTGAACGACCGCGCCCGCAATCCCATCGCGCCACCAGCCGCCAGCGTGCTTTCGCACCTCCGCCGCACGGAGGAAATGGCGGCGGCGCGCGACAGCATCGGCAACTTCGAGGCGCAGCACTGCGCGCGGCGCTGGGATGCCTCGCTTTACCGGCCGGTGGCGGATGAAATGTTGCACGCGGAATTTCCGCAGTGGCGCGACACGATTGCGTGGCCGGAGGGAAAGCGTTTCGCCGCGTGCCTGAGCCACGATGTCGATTGCGTGCAACTCGACAGCCGCTACGAGCTGGCGCGCACCATCGCGCTGCATTTCCGTCACGCCGGCGATGTCGGGAAAAAGCTCAAGCACCTCGGCAGCGTCGTGGGTTTGCGCAAAGCGCCGCGGAAATTCGACGTGTTCACGCCGTGGGTCGAGGCCGAGCAGCGGCTCGGCTTTCGCTCGACGTTTTTCTTTTTCCCCACGCGCGTCCGCGAGCGGCACATCATCGACAACGTGTACCGCTGGGACGACCGGACGACCTACCGCGACGAGACCTGCACGGTGCGCGAAATCGCGCGCGACCTGCGGCGGCGCGGTTGGGACATCGGGCTGCACGGCAGCTATCTGTCGCCCCTGAGCTACGAGATGCTCGCGGAGCAAAAGGAGGACGTGGAAAAGGCCGTCGGCGAAACCATCGTCGCGAGCCGCCAGCACAACCTGCATTTCGATGCGGCGCGGACGCCGGCGCTTTTGGAAAAGGCCGGGCTGCTGGTGGATTCCACGCTCGGCTCGAATCGCGACATCGGCTTTCGCGCGGGCACGTCGTATCCGTTCCGCATGTGGGATGCCGCGGCGCGCGACTGGCTGCGGCTCGTCGAGATTCCGCTGGTGCTGCACGACGGCGCGCTGCTGCGTCCGGACAATCTCGATCTCGAGGTGGAAAGCGCGTTCGCCGTTTGCAAAACGGTCATCGACCGCGTGGCCGAGACGCGCGGCGTGGTGACGCTGCTGTGGCACCCGGACAAGGCGGCGCTGCCCGACTGGTTCGCACTCTACACGCGGCTGCTGGAATACATCCACCAGCAAAACGGCTGGGGCGCATCGGCGCGCGACATTCACGAATGGTGGGCGTCCGGCGGGATGGGCGCGCGGCATCACGCGCTGGTGGAAAAACTCGCGGAGGCGGCGCGGTAGCATGTGCGGCATCTGGTGTTTTTTCGGTTCGCGCCATCCCGAGGATCGGCTCGTGGACATTCCGCACCGCGGGCCGGACGGGCGCGGCATGGAGCTTTTCCGCCACGGCGAAACGGAGGTGGAAATGGCGCACTGGCGGCTGAGCATTCTCGACCTGACGAGCCGCAGCGATCAGCCACTGGCCTACCGCGGCGGGCGCTACCAGGTCATTTTCAACGGCGAGATTTACAACTACCGCGAGCTGCGCGCGGAGCTGCGCGCGGCGGGCTACGAGTTCCAGTCCGACGGCGACTCCGAGGTGATTCCCGCGGCCTACGACCACTGGGGCGAGGACTGCCTCGCGCATTTCCGCGGCATGTTTGCGTTCTGTCTGTGGGATCGGGAAAAGGGCGTGCTCTTCGCCGCACGCGACCGTTTCGGGATCAAGCCGCTGTACTATTTTCTCTCGGAACGCGGCGTGGCCTTGGCCTCGGAGATCAAGCAATTCACAGGGCTGCACGGCTTTCAGGCGCGGGCAAACTTGCAGCGTGTCACCGAGTTTCTCGCCTACGGCGCGCAGGATCACACGGACGAAACGATGTGGGCCGGCGTGCGCCAGTTGCGCGGCGGGCAGTGCGTGACGCTCGACGCGAAAACGTGGCAGCCGCGCTCCGCGCTGCCGATCCGGCGCTGGTACGAGCTGCGGCCCGCCGTGCCGTTCACCGGCACCTTTGAGGACGCGGTGGAAAAGTACCGCGAGATTTTTTCCGAGACCGTGAGCCTGCATCTGCGCTCGGATGTGTCGGTCGGCTCGTGCCTGTCCGGCGGCATGGATTCGAGCGCGATTGTGTGCGCGATGAAGGGGCTGCTGCACGCGGAAGGACGCGGCGAAATTCAGAACACGTTTTCGTGCTGCTTCGATGAGCCGGAATGCGACGAGCGCCCGTTCATGCGCGCGGTCGAGGAGTTCACCGGCGCGCATCCGCACCACGTCACGCCCCGCGGCGAAGATGCGCTGGCGGCGCTGGAGACGATGATCTGGCACCAGGACGAGCCGGTGAACAACGCCACGGTTTTCTCGCAGTTCACGCTTTTCCAGACGGTGAAAGCCGCGGGCGTGAAGGTGATGCTCGACGGTCAGGGCGGCGACGAACAGCTCGCGAGCTACCCGCAGTTTTTCGGGCCGCATCTGCTCGGGATGCTGTCCCGTGGCCGTTTCGCGGGCGCCCGGCACGAGACGCGCCGCTTTCGCGAGCTGCACGGCTGGACGCTCGGCGACACCGCGAAAAGCCTGCTCTTTTGGTTCGGCCCCGCGTGGCTCGCCGCGGCGAAAAACCGCCTCGCCCCGCCCCGCCGGCACGCCTGGCTCGCGTGGGACGCACTCGAAAAATACGGCCTCGCGCTTGGTCCGCCGTGGAGCCGCCAGCCGGGCGAGGCCGCGCCGGTGACGACGCAATGGCTTTCGCGCATGATGCTCACAGTCACGACGCTGCCGATGCTGCTGCATTGGGAGGACCGCAATTCCATGGCCCACAGCATCGAGGCCCGCGTGCCCTTTCTCGATCACCGGCTGATCGAGTTCACGCTCTCGCTGCCGGATGAATTCAAGACGCAGAACGGCATCACCAAACGCATTTTGAAAGCCGCCATGCGCGACGCCATGCCCGCGAAGGTCATCGATCGCACGGACAAAAAAGGTTTCGCCACGCCCGAGGAGCACTGGCTGCGCGCCGATCCCGGCGGAAAATTTCGCGAGGCGATCATCGAGACGGCGCGCGCGCATCCCAACATTTTTTCCCCGTCCGGCACCGAGACCGAGCTGCGCCTTTTCCACGAGCGCCGCAAACCGTTCAGCAATCTTTTCTGGCGCATCCTCACCTTCGGCGTCTGGGCGCGGCGCTTTGGCGTCCATTACTAGGCGCTGGCGAGATCAGAGCTGCTCGACGGTGATGCCGAAAAAGTAGATGTCCTTCGGCTCGGTGTCCCCGGCGCTCCCGCCAAAACGCCCGAACCGAATCTGCCGCGAAGTGAGGTCAGCGCCCGCTGGAATGGTGTAGGTGCGCTCGTCGAAGATCAGCTCCCCGTCGATGCCGCCGGCGAAGGCCAGCGGCTGCAGTCCGCTACCCGCCGAAGTCAGGTCCCAGCTCGCCACGGGCTGGCTGATGCTGTTCAGCGGCGTGGAGCGTCCCCACACGCCCTGCATCACCAAGACAACATTGCCGGGCGCGGCGTCCGCGGTGTCGCCGGGTTTCAGGCAGTACCACGTCCGCACCCGGATCTGAATGCCATTGGCCCAGGTGCGCGGCAGGGCGATGCAGCCGTACGAATACTCAGCCTTGGGCTGCGGCACAAACGGGCCGCGATCTTCCGAGCTGCCGCCAAAGGGAGAAAACGCCGCGGACAAAATCACCGGCGACCGCCACAAAAAGCCGGAGCCCCGGCTGTTGCCCATGCCCTGCACCTGCCCGCCGCCAAACTCCAGACTGTGCTTCACGCTCTGCAACGGCGCGCCGTTCACCGTGAAGCCCGTCGCGTCCACCGGACCGCCCGCCTGCACCGCACCAGAGACATGCACCGCGCCGGTGACATCGAGCTGCGCCTGCGGGGTCACATTGTTGATGCCCACTTTGCCCGCCGGATCGATAAACAGCCGGTCCACTCCGGCCACGCTGTCGCTGATGGCGAAATTGTTTGTGCCCGTCCCGGCACGATCCGTGGCCAGCGACCAAGCCACCGGAAAATGATTCATCCCGGTGGAAATGCCGCGCAGGAGGAGCTGCGAACTGGCGGCAGCCGTCGGATTGTCGTTTTGCACGATGGCCGCCACGGCGTCGCCCGCGCCTTTGTAGCCTTCGACCTGAAAGGCGGGACCACCCGTCGTGTCGTTCGCCGGCACGCTCACGACCAGCGAGGCCAGAAA
>JANXWQ010000616.1 GCA_025351065.1 Chthoniobacter sp.
GGCACCGAGCACATCCTGCTCGGCCTGCTGCGCGAAGGCGAAGGCGTGGCGGCGCGCGTGCTGAAAAATCTCGAGGTCGATATCGAGCGCACGCGGAATGAGATTTTGAAGGAGCTCGATCCCAACTTCACGCCGCCGGAATCCGAGTCGGAGCCGCAGCAGGAAAACGCGGGCCGCGGCGGCAAGGAAGTGAAGACGCCGGCGCTGCGGGCGTTTGGGCGCGACCTCACGGAGCTGGCGAAAAAGGGCGAGATCGATCCGGTGATCGGGCGCGCGAGCGAAATCGAGCGCGTCATCCAGGTGCTGTGCCGGCGGACGAAAAACAACCCCGTGCTCATCGGCGAGGCCGGCGTGGGCAAGACGGCAATCGTCGAGGGACTGGCGCAGGAAATTGCGAGCGGCAATGTGCCGGAGTTACTGCGCGACAAGAAGGTCATCACGCTCGACCTCGCGCTGATGGTCGCGGGGACGAAATACCGCGGGCAGTTTGAGGAGCGCATCAAGGCCGTGATGGACGAGATCCGCCGCACGAAAAACGTCATCCTTTTCATCGACGAGCTGCACACCATCGTCGGCGCGGGCAGCGCGGAAGGTGCGATGGATGCGAGCAACATCCTCAAGCCCGCGCTCAGCCGCGGCGAGATGCAGTGCGTGGGCGCGACCACGCTCAATGAGTTCCGCAAATACATCGAGAAAGACGCCGCGCTGGAGCGCCGCTTCCAGCAGGTGAAAGTGGAGGCGCCGAGCGTCGATGAGACGATCCTCATTTTGAAAGGGCTGCGCGGGAAATACGAAGCGCACCACAAGGCGAGGTTCGCCGACGCCGCGCTCGAAGCCGCGGCGAAACTCAGCGACCGCTACCTCACCGGACGCTTCCTGCCGGACAAGGCGATCGACATCATGGACGAAGCTGGCGCGCGCGCCCGCATCGGCTCGATGACGCGCCCGCCGAACGTGAAGGACATTGAAAAGGAGATCGAAGAAATCCGCGGCAACAAGGAAGGCGCGATCAAGGCGCAGGATTTCGAGAAGGCGGCGAGCCTGCGCGACGACGAGAAGAAGGCGAAGGAAAAGCTCGAGCGCATCCTCACGGAATGGCGCGAGCAGCGAGAGGAAAAGGAAGTCGTCGTGACCGAGGACGACATCATGCACGTCGTCTCGAAATGGACCGGCGTGCCGCTCAGCCGCATGGAGCAGGCCGAGACGCAGAAGCTGCTCACCATGGAGACCGAACTGCGCGGCAAGGTTATCGGCCAGGACGAAGCCGTCATCGCCATCAGCAAGGCGCTGCGCCGCTCGCGTGCCGACTTGAAAGACCCGCGCCGGCCCATCGGCTCGTTCATTTTCCTCGGCCCGACCGGCGTCGGCAAAACCTTCCTCGCGCAGACCCTCGCCGAATTTATGTTTGGCGACCGCGACGCGCTCATCCAGATCGACATGTCGGAGTACATGGAAAAATTCACCGCGAGCCGGCTCATCGGCTCGCCTCCCGGCTATGTCGGCTACGAGGAAGGCGGCCAGCTCAGCGAGGCCGTGCGCCGGCGTCCGTACAGCGTCGTCCTTTTCGACGAGATCGAAAAAGCGCACCCCGACGTGATGCACCTGCTGCTCCAGATTCTGGAGGAGGGGAAGATCACCGACTCGCTCGCGCGCAAAATCGACTTCCGCAACACCATCATCATCATGACCTCGAACATCGGGGCAGAGCTGATCAAGAAGTCCACGACGATGGGCTTCGGCACGTCGAACAAAGACGAGCAGGCTTACGACGTGATGAAGGAAAAAATCCTCGACGAGGCGAAGCGCGTGCTGAAGCCCGAGTTCGTCAACCGGCTCGACGACCTCATCGTCTTCCACACCCTCGGCAAGCCCGAGCTGCTGACCATCGTCGATCTCGAAATCAAGAAGGTCGCCGCGCGGATTAAGATCAAGGAAATCACCATCACTCTCGACGACAAAGCCAAGGAGCTGCTCATCGAAAAAGGCTACGACCCGCAGTATGGTGCGCGCCCGATGCGCCGCGCCGTCGAGCGCTACCTCGAGGATCCGATGGCCGAGGAAATCCTCCGCGGCAACCTCAAGTCCGGCGACTCTGCCACGGTCAGCGCCGAAAAGGGCAAGCTCACCTTCACGTCCACCACCCCCGCTAAAGCCGAGCCGGCGGAGGCGAGCTGACGCCAAAACATTCCGAGACTTTCCTCCTCGAGAGGGCGGACGAATCTTCCGGGTTCGTCCGCCCTTACTTTTTTGGGCGGACGCTCAATTTTACCGCCCGGATGGTTGTCGGAAATTAGTCGGCGGTGGCCTGCGCACCGGCTAGGTCGTCGGCCAGACGGATGACTTCGCGATGAGCCTCACCGCCGAGCCCGTCGGGGTGCCGGATTTCTTCGCCACCATCTTCGCCGCCCTCGGCATCAACCCAGCGAAAAGCCTCATGGACGGCGAGCGCCCTGTCCCCATCACCGGCAAAAGCCCGCCCATCGCGAAGCTTTTTGCGTAGCGCGCGGATTATTGGAGCGGGCGGCGCGGGCGCTGGCAACGGAATGTGGCCGCGCCGCGGCCGGTGCCAAAAACGATCAGCGCAACCCTGCCGGGTTCGGGCGTCGCGGTGGCGGGAGCCCAGGTGATGTCATCGATCTGAGTTGAGTTAAGGGCGTTGTAAAAGAGCAGGCTGTGGTAGGGCCAGTTGTAGGGTGGCGCATAAAAGTCGGTGTTCGGATTCACCCGGTAGTTGGCCTCAGGGAAAACGTGAATGCCACCAGCGACGACCCGCACCACCCCGCCGCCATCCATGCCGAAAAAAAAACTTGGACGCCTTCAAAAGCGAGTGCGCCCGCGCTTTCTCCGGGGATGTTGGAGAGAGTCAGCGAGAAGTCGTTGATGCCCCAATTCGGCGAGATCGAGCCATAGGCCGGAGACCCCGCGACCGGCGCGAGGTAGCCGTCGTCCGTCCAAAAGGAACCCACCGCCGTCGTGCCATTGGCCCCCGTGCCGGTGAAGGCGACATCGACGTGGGTGCTCGTGGCCTGCCCCCGAACTTTGAGCCACTTGCTATGAGAGTTTTGGTTGGTTTTCGGGTTGGGTTTGGGGTGGTGGTTGGGCGCTGCCTTGCGGCGGCTGGTAATCCAGCGAAGAGTGCAGCCGGCGAT